>SLHK01000206.1 GCA_007136165.1 Syntrophomonadaceae bacterium | reverse complement strand
GAATAATAAGGGGGAACACTGTCATACTAAGAATATGGCAAGAATTAACTGAAAAGCAGGGAAATCGCCCTTAAACATGGAATAAGTTAACATTGGGGTCAGCTTTTTATTAACAAACGCCCCCGTATTTTAATACCGTCCTGGAGGAGGTTAATTATTGGTTGAGGATTTTGTAAAAAGCGGCATTGCTCCGGGAGTGGACCTCTATATTTGTCCTACCCAAAAGTTTAAAACCGTCCTGGTTCAAGTCTTTATGCACCAGCAGCTGGAAAGGGACCTGGCCACCCCTACCGCCCTTTTCCCCATGGTGCTGATGCGGGGCGCCCAAAACCTCCCCAACAAGCTGGAAATAACCCGCAAGCTGGAGGGGCTCTACGGGGCGGAACTGGACAACGATATTCTTAAAAAAGGGGAGCGCCAGATCGTTACCTTTGCCCTGGAGGTGGCCGACGAAAAGTACACCCCGGGGAAGGAGGAGGTCCTGCGGCAGGGGTTGGAGGTTTTGCGGGACATCCTGTACAACCCCCTGCTGGAGGAAGGCGGATTTCGCCAGAGCTATGTGGCCCAGGAAAAGGAGCAGCTAAAGAAGCAGATCAAAGGCCTGATTAACGACAAGATGTCTCTGGCTGTGGAGCGCTGCGTTCAGGAGATGTGCCGGGAGGAGCGCTACGGCACCTTTAAATACGGGTACCTGGAACAGGTGGACGCCGCCGAACCGGGGGAACTCCTCGATTATTACCGGGATTTCGTCTCCCGCGCCCCCCTGGACCTCTTTGTGGTGGGGGATGTGGAGGCCGCTGCAGTTCAGGGCCTGGTGGAGGAGGTTTTCACCTTTCCCCCGGGAGATAAGTTTACCCTGGAGCCTCCCCACGTTTTCCGGGAGCCGGGAGACCCCCGGGTGGTGGAGGAGAAGATGAACATCAAACAGGGGAAATTGACCCTGGGCTACAGGACCAACGTGCCCTACGGGGATGATATCTTTCCGTTGGTTTTCTACAACGGGATTTTGGGGGGTTTCAGCCACTCCAAGCTCTTTCAAAATGTGCGGGAGAAGGCCAGCCTGGCCTATTACGCATTTTCCCGCCTGGAAAAGACCAAGGGCCTCATGCTCATAAGCTCCGGCATCGAGGTGGATGATTACCAGAAGGCCTTGGACATCATCCGTGAGCAGGTGGCCGATATGGCGGCAGGGAAGATTTCCGACTACGAATTCGAAAACACCCGCAAGGGCCTTTTGAGCCAGGCCACCCTGGTGGAAGACAATCCCTACCAGCTGGTGAGCGGCATCCTGGAGGGGTCCATGAACCAAAGGCCCTTAAGCCGCCGGGAGGTCCTTAAGCGGCTTGAAGGGGTGACCAAAGATGATGTGGTACGCCTGGCCCAGGGTGTGCATCTGGATACCATCTATTTTTTAAGGAATTGAGGGACGCTGATGACTGTTCAGGATATGCGCAGGGAAAACCCCCTGCTGCGGGAGAAGGTCCTCTATCGCAAAATCGAACCGGGCCTTACGGCTTTTGTTCAGCCCAAAAGGGGCTTTAAAAAGAAATATGCTGTCCTGGCCACCAATTTTGGTTCCATAGACAGCGAATTCGCCGTCCAGGGAGAAGAAGGCAGGGTAAAGGTTCCCGACGGGGTGGCCCATTTCCTGGAGCACAAGCTTTTTGAGTACGAGGGAGGGAGCGTCACCGACGATTTTTCCCGCCTGGGAGCTTCCAGCAACGCCTTTACCAACTTTAACACTACCGCATACCTCTTCTCCTGTACCGACAACTTCCGGGAGGGGCTGGAACTCCTCCTGGATTTCGTGCAGGACCCCTATTTCACCCAAGAGACGGTGGAGCGGGAAAAGGGCATCATCGGCCAGGAGATTCGCATGTATGAGGACAACCCCCAGTGGCGCCTCTTCTTCAACCTTTTAAACGGGCTTTACCGGGAGCACCCCGTCAAGATCGACATTGCCGGTACCGTGGAGAGCATCGGGCAAATAACCCCCGAAATTCTCCACCAGTGCTACCGCACCTTCTACCACCCCAGCAACATGGCCTTCTTCGCCGTCGGAGATTTCAACGCTGGGGAGGTCCTGGAGCAGGTGGAGGCCAACATCAAAAAGAGAGATTACCAAACCCTGGGGGACATCCGGAGATATTACCCCGAGGAGCCTCAGGCCATCCATCAGAAACGGGTGGCGGAGAAAATGGTGGTTTCCCAGCCCCTCTTCTACCTGGGGTTTAAGGATGGGGACCGGGGCTACAACGGGGAGAGGCTTTTCCGCAAGGACATTGTGACGGAGGTTCTCCTGGATATTATCTTCAGTTCCTCCTCGAAGCTGTACAACGGGCTCTACGAAGAAGGCCTCATAGATGATAGTTTCAGCGCCTCTTTTTCGGGCCACCAGGACTACGGCCACGTTATTGTCGGCGGCGAGACCCGGGACCCCGACGCCCTTTACGGCCGCATCCTGGAAGGTATCCGGGACTTCAGGGACAGGGGCATCGGGGCGGAGGACTTTGAGCGGCAGCGGAAGAAGCTGACGGGACAGTTTTTGCGGGACTTCAACTCCCTGGAGTTTATTGCAAACAACTACCTGGCCTACTATTTCCGCCATATCGATATGTTCAAGTATATTGAAATTTTGGAGAAGCTGCAGGTTGAGGATGTCCAGGAAAGGCTGGAGGGGCTCCTGCGGGAAGACAATAATGCCGTGTCCGTGGTGGAACCGGCTTAGGAGCTTTCTTCCCTTCTCTTTCCTTCCCCCTTTCCATCCTGGTTCTTCTCTGTCCTTTCCCAAAGGGCGGTATAAACCCGGTAGCGTTACAGCCTGAGGATTCTGGTGAGTCACATGGGCATGCAGCCTTGCCTGGTGCCAAGAGGCATATTATTCGCTCTGAGAGGTTAAAAACCTTGCAAAGATTGGCTAATTTACATTTTTCAAGAAGGATTTTCTTTTTTTAACGGGAATATGTATGGTAAGATTTGCACATATTTGTGCACAACTGCAGGAGGGAGAAGTAATGACAGGATTTCCATCAAAAGAAGATGCTCAGAAAATTGCTGAACAGACCCTGGACGACTATGGCAACTATGTAAATGACGGCATGGCCAGGCTGTATCGCTTTATGGGCCTGGACGGTATTGAATGGGAAAACTCCGGTGCTGTGGTCAAAGATATATACGGCAAAGAATACATCGATTGTGCCGGGTACGGTGTTTTCATCCACGGCCACCGCCACCCCAAAGTGGTGGCCGCCGTTAAAGAGCAGCTGGACCGGGTTGCCCTCTCCAACCGCACCCTGCCGTCAAAGCCCGTCACGGTATTGGCCCGGCTGCTGGCAGAGATCACCCCCGGCAGGCTCCAGTACTCTTTCTTCTGCAACAGCGGAACGGAAGCCATGGAAGGGGCCCTGAAATTGGCCCGGGTTTACAGCGGGCGGAAGGAATTTGTCAGTACCCTGGGGGGGTTCCATGGAAAGTCTTTCGGAGCCCTGTCGGCCAGCGGCCGGGAACTCTACCGGGAGCCCTTCTACCCTCTGGTGCCGGGCTTTAATCATGTACCTTACGGGGATTTGCAGGCCATGGAGCAAGCCGTGAATCAAGAGACGGCAGCCGTAATCCTGGAACCCATCCAGGGCGAAGGGGGCGTGTTGTTCCCCCCCGAAGATTACCTTCAGGGAGTTAGGGATATCTGCAATGACCAGGGGGCCCTCCTGATCATGGATGAAATCCAGTCGGGGTTGGGCCGTACCGGCAAACTCTTCGCCTGTCAGCATTGGGGTGTGGAGCCGGATATCCTGTGCCTGTCCAAAGCCTTGGGCGGCGGGGTTGTTCCCCTGGGCGCCTTCGTGGCCACCCCTGAGGTCTTTGAACCCTTTAACACCAACCCGTATCTGCATTCCTCCACTTTTGGCGGCAATCCCCTGGCCTGCGCGGCAGGCTGTGCCGCCATAAAGGCTCTGCTGGAGGAGGGGTTGGTGGAACGGGCCGCCCGGCTGGGGGACTACATGATGGACAGGCTCCAGGCTTTAAAGGAGAAGTATCCCAGGGTTATCGCCGCCGTCCGGGGCAGGGGCCTGCTGGTGGGGGTGGAGTTTGTCAACGACGGGGCGGGGGGCTGCATGATTTCCAACCTTTTGGATATGGGAGTCATTGTCCTTCACTCCTTAAACAACCACAAAGTCATCCGGATTATGCCCCCGGCCGTCATTTCCGACGAAATGCTGGACAGGGCCTTGACAGCCTTTGCCGATTCGGTGGCCATGGTGGACCAGGTCATTGAGCAGCTGTAAAAGCTGTTGCAAAGTATCAGTAAAGAGAAACTTGAAACCTACCGGAGCTTTGGCCGGATTTAATTAAAAAGAGGTGGATTTAATGCCTGTTGTAACGACAAAACTGGAGATTGCCGGCAACCCGCAGGAAATATACGAGATTGCCAAGGATATGGAAGCATATCCAAATTACATGAAAAATGTGGTCAGCATTAAAACGTTGGAGCGCGGTGAAAACTATACCGTCACAGCCTGGAAAGCCATGATGAAAGGGCGGCCCTTTAACTGGACAGAGCGGGACGATTTTGACGATGAAGCCCGGCGAATCGAATACAAACTGGTGAAGG
>SLHK01000006.1 GCA_007136165.1 Syntrophomonadaceae bacterium | reverse complement strand
ACGGGGATCAGGGAGCAGGCGAAGATCTTTGGCATAGCCATAGAGCCGGAAAAGGAGCTGGTCTTAACCCTGATCCGGAGGGATTTAACGGAAAAAGTCCTGGAAACCATCATAGCTGAAGCAGACCTGGACAAGCCGGGGAAAGGGATAGCCTTTGTTTTGGAAGTTGAAAAGGTAGCCGGCATTAACCATTAAAGAATCAATTTTAAATAATCAGTCAAAAGCAAAGGCAAAGTGAATCCGGTGCCCCAAACCGGAGAGGAGGGCTATTGTGCGAATAATCATTATTGGCGGAGGCCAGGTGGGTACGGAGCTTTCATCCCGCCTTTCCCGGGACCACGATGTTGTTATAATTGAAAGAGACAAAGACCTGGCCAACAAACTGGAAAACGAGCTGGATGTAATGGTTGTGGAAGGAAACGGCGCCAGCAGCACCGTCCTGGAACAGGCGGGGATTAAAGAAGCCGGCCTCCTTATTGCGGTAACAGAAACGGATGAAGTAAACATTATAGCCTGCATGCTGGCAAAAAAATACGGGGTCACAAAGACGGTGGCCCGCATCCGGAACCCGGAGTATGACCACGACGGCAGTGTATTGACCAATGAACAGTTGGGAATAGATCATGTCATCAACCCGGAAGCCGAAACGGCCAGGGAAATCAAGAAAATAATTGATTTTCCCGGCATAAACGAAATCGAATACTACGCCGACGGTGCCGTCAAGATGATTGGCTTGACGGTAAAACCGGACAACCCCATGATCAATACTCCCTTAAAGGACCTCCGCCTGCCCCAGCAGATGATTATCGCTTCCATCATTCGCAAGGACGGCGAGGTTTTGGTTCCCGGAGGGAATGATTCCTTCCAGGCCGGGGATGAGGTGTACCTCCTGGCTGTCAGAGACAGCATTGATATCCACACCATCCTGGAGCGGAAGGAAAGGATAAACCGCAACATCGTTATTGCCGGGGGGGGAAAGGTGGGCTTCAAGCTGGCGGAGCTTTTGGAGAACAGCCTGTCTTTGAAGACTAAAGTCAAGCTTATCGAAAAAAACCAGGAGCGCTGCCAGGAAATTGCCGCCGGCCTTAACCGCACAGTTGTCCTGAATGGTGATGTCACCAACTATAATTTTTTAAAGGCTTCGGAAATCGATAAAGCCGATGTTTTTGTGGCAGTGACGGGGGATGATGAAATCAATCTCCTCTCCACCCTTATGGGCAAGAAGCTGGGGGCCAAGCACACCGTATCGGAAGTTGTGCGGCCCGATTATAACATTATTTTAAAAACAATAGGAATTGACCGGGTGGTGAGCCCCAGGGTTTTAACGGCGGCCCGGATTATGCGCTTGATCCTCAAGGGGCAAGTCATCAGTTTAACCATCCTGAAGGAAGAAAAGGCGGAGATTCTGGAAATAATTCTGCCGAAGGATGCCCACGTGTGCGGCCGGGAGCTCATGAACTGCGGCCTGCCCAAGGGCATTCTGGTGGGTGCGGTTTCCCGGGGCGGGAAAACTTTTATACCCGGTGGAAAAGATACCCTGATGCCCGGTGACCGCATCGTGGTCTTTTCCCTGCACCAGCGGATAAAAGACATTGAACGGCTTTTAGCTGCTCCCACCCGTTCTATTACGAAAATTTTTAGATATAATTGAGGTAATTTGCTATGCGTATAAAGAGCATTTCCAGCCTGTTGGGCAGCATGCTCCTGGTTCTGGCTGCCACCATGATCTTTCCCATAGCCTGGTCTCTGTATTTCGGTGACGGGGACCTGCCTGCCCTGATGGTGTCCATGGCCGTTACTCTTTTGGCAGGGCTGATCTTTTTGTTCTTTGGGAGAAATCCGGAGGAGATCACCATTAAGGAGAGTTTTCTCTTTGTCAGCCTGGGGTGGATTCTGGCCGCTGCCTTTGGGGCATTGCCCTTTTTTTTCTCCGGGGTCCTGCCCTTCTATATTGATGCCTTTTTTGAGGCCATGTCCGGGTTTACCACCACGGGAGCAACGGTTTTGGATCACATCGAGGCCGTACCCCGGGGAGTCCTTTTCTGGCGCAGCATGACCCACTGGCTGGGGGGCATGGGCATCATCGTCCTCTTTGTGGCTATCCTGCCCCGCTTCGGTTTCGGGGCCACCCACCTTCTTAAAGCAGAAGTGCCCGGCCTTCACCCGGAAAAGATTACTCCCAGGATTGCCGCCACGGCCAAGATCCTCTGGTCTATCTATATGCTGCTCAGTGCCGCCCAGGCAGTTTTGCTGCTTATGGCAGGCCTATCCCTCTTCGACTCCCTGACCCACACCTTCGGCACCATCGCCACCGGCGGTTTTTCCACCCGGGATGCCAGCGTGGGAGGGCTGTTCAACTTCAAAGCCGAGCTGGTAATCATTCTTTTTATGATCATCGCCGGCGGCAACTTTGCCCTCTACTACGGAGTGCTGCGGGGAAATGTAAAGAGCCTTTTCAAGAACCCGGAGTTTAAGTTTTATCTTTCTTTTATGGCTTTCATGGCGGCCCTCATCAGCATAAACCTGTATGCTTCCCTGGGCAGCGGTTCAACTTCACTGCGGCAGGGAGTCTTTCAGGCCGTTTCCATTATCACCACCACCGGCTTTACCACGGCGGACTTTGATGCCTGGCACCCCTTTTCCCGCATCCTGCTTTTCTTTCTCATGTTTGCCGGGGGCAGCGGCGGTTCCACAGCCGGGTCTATCAAGCAGATCAGGCTGATAATCCTTTTAAAGTACATCTACAGGGAGGTCTACAGGACCATCAATCCCGCAGCGGTGCTGCCCATCAAGATTGGCAAGAAGGTAATTCCGGAACAGCTGGTGTCCAATGCTTTGTCATTTATCTTTTTATATCTGGTGATATTTATTGCCGCTTCCGTTATTATGTCGGGGCTGGGCCTGCCTTTTGTCAGTTCCTTTGCCGCGGTGGCCGCTACCCTGGGCAATGTGGGGCCCGGCCTGGAAATGGTGGGGCCTACCTTGACCTACAGCCCCCTCTCCGGGGTGAGCAAACTCCTGCTGTCCTTCCTGATGATGCTGGGGAGGTTGGAAATCTATACGGTGGTGGTGCTGTTCCTGCCGGACTACGGGTTTAACCTGTCCCTGGGCCGGGCAAAAAATGTTGCCTTGAAATATCTTAAGATAAGAGGTTTGGGAAAGATGAGAGGGGAGGGCTGAGAGGGCAGGGCTGCCAATTTCTCTTTTGGCCCATCAGGCTTCTTCGGCTCATTAGTTTTTTCCGGGAAAGATCTTGTCACAGGGAAAGATTCTAAAAAAGATTTTCCCGCCCCTACGGTGTATAATACGGTTATGGCTGGACAGTAAATATGAGAAGAAGGGATTTATTTGGCAAGGCTTACGGAAAACAGTGAGAGCAAGGAAGCAAACATGGGATATATCTACGGGATTTTGGCCTTTACCGCCTGGGGGCTGCTGCCGATATTTTGGAAGCTGCTGAGCGCCCTGTCGGCGGAGGAAATCCTGGCCAACCGCTTTATCTGGTCCTTTGTTTTCTTGGCTTTAATCTTGTTGGGAACCGGGCAGTACAGGAAGGTAAGAGAGAGCCTCCTGGGGAAAAGGAATATCGGCCTGATTACCCTGGCCTCCCTGATCATAAGCTTCAACTGGTTTACCTTCATCTGGGCCGTCAATTCCAACTATGTGGTCGAGGCCAGCCTGGGATACTTTATCAACCCCCTGGTGGTCTTCCTCCTCAGCATCTTAGTAGTCAAAGAACGGCTGAACAGGGGCCAGTATACCGCCCTGGGCCTGGCCTTTGTGGGAGTAGCCATCTTGACGTACCTTTACGGGCGCATTCCCTGGGTGGCCCTGATTTTGGCTGTGACCTTTGCCCTTTACGGCCTCATCAAAAGGTATTTGCCGGTGGATTCCCTCGTCGGCCTGTCCCTGGAGACTCTCATCATCACGCCCCTGGCCGTTGCCTACCTGGTTTACAGGACCCTGTCGGGAACGGGGAACCTGGCGGGGCTGCCGCCCCTGACCATGGCCCTGCTGCCTCTGGCGGGGGTGGTCACCGCCACACCTCTCTTATGGTTTACCCGCAGCACCCGGCTCATCAAGTTTTCTTCCGTGGGGTTTTTGCAGTACATCGCCCCCACCTTAACCCTGCTTTTGGGCATCTTTCTCTTCAAGGAGGAATTCAGCGCCGGTCATCTTTTAGGTTTCAGCTTTATCTGGGCGGCCCTGCTGATCTACACCTTTGCCACCTTTAAAATTCACTTTTTCAAAAAAGAAAGGACGGCAGCGCCCATGGAGCCGTAGTTGAGGGCCGCCGCATCCGTCCGGGCTTTTCCGAGGGGGGAAGGGCCTACCCGGGCTGGGGCCGGAATTGGGTCGGGGTGAGTTGTGTACAAAAAAGCTGGAAAGGCAGCTTTATTAAAATTTGGGAGGATTCTTATGTACACAGTGGAGAACGAATACGGAACATTAAAGAAGGTCCTGCTCTGCGCGCCGGACAACCTGAGTATCGATGAACCCATCAACGTGGTGGCGGAGAAGTACCACCGGGAGGGCGGGGTGGATGTGGAGCGGGCCAAGAGGCAGCATCAGGTTTTTGTCCAAACCTTGCGGCAGGAGGGAATTCAGGTTATTCTGGCGGAGACGGACCGGCGCTCAAATT
>SLHK01000084.1 GCA_007136165.1 Syntrophomonadaceae bacterium | reverse complement strand
GCCGCCGCCTGAACCGACTCCGGTATTTGGGAGAGGGGGACTTCAATGCGGTTTTCTACCGAACGGGTTGCCAGGAGGTCCCCGTTGGCATAATAAAAACGGGTAGTCAGGGCTGTCTCAACGGGAGGGAGGCCTTCCATGCTGACAACGGTGTAAATAAAATAGCCGAAAAAACCGGTTGCCAGCAGGACGGCTGCCAGGCTTATCACTGCCAGGGTGCGCCATACTTTTCTTGCCACGAAATTTCACCTCCTCCGCTGTTTCCACGTCATGCCGAATTCAATTTATTATTATAGCATACTCAAATATACATTAATATCATTACCAAAAATTACGTAAAACAAAGATTAATTTCTTTATTTTCAAAAATACTTCTGATATAATTTTGTCGGTATGCATTTTAGGGAAGGAGAGTAATATGACCAAGTATATTTTTGTTACTGGAGGGGTTGTCTCGTCACTGGGCAAAGGGATTACCGCCGCTTCTCTGGGCCGCCTCCTGAAGAGCAGGGGTATCCGGGTGACCATTCAAAAGTTTGACCCCTATATTAACTTCGACCCCGGCACCATGAGCCCTTACCAGCACGGAGAAGTTTTTGTAACGGAAGATGGTGGTGAAACAGACCTGGATTTGGGCCATTACGAGCGCTTCATCGATATAAACTTAAATAAAAACAACAATATCACCACGGGCAAGATTTACTGGTCTGTCATTAATAAAGAGCGCAGGGGCGATTACCTGGGGGGCACCGTGCAGGTAATACCCCATATTACCAATGAGATCAAGGACCGTATCCAGCGGGCGGGCCGGGACAGCGCTCAGGTCGTTATCACCGAAATAGGGGGTACCGTGGGCGACATTGAAGGCCTGCCTTTCCTGGAAGCCATTCGCCAGATTAAGGGAGACCTGGGCCGGGATGCTGTTATGTATATTCACGTTACCCTGGTACCCTTTCTGCTAAAATCCGGTGAGCTAAAGACCAAGCCCACCCAGCACAGCGTTAAAGAACTCCGCAGTATCGGTATCCAGCCCGATATCATTGTCTGCCGGTCTGAGAAAACCCTTTCCCGGGATATCAAGGACAAGATCGCCCTTTTTTGCGATATTGACAGCAAGGCTGTTATAGAAAACCGGGACATATCCTGTATCTACGAAGTTCCCCTGGCCCTGCATCAGGAAGGACTGGACACCATTGTCATGGAAAAGCTGCAGCTTAAAGGCCAGGAACCGGACCTTAAGGAATGGCAGGAGATGGTGGATAAAGCCCATTCTTTGAAAAAACAGGTGGAAATTGCCCTGGTGGGAAAATATACGCAGCTGAAGGATGCTTACATGAGCGTGGCTGAAGCCTTGTTCCACGGGGGGTTTCCCCACAACACAGCCGTCGGTATCCGGTGGGTGCCGGCGGAAACCCTGGAGGAGGAGGGGCCCGACCTCCACCTGCAGGGGGTTGACGGCATTATTATCCCCGGGGGCTTCGGCGATCGGGGCATTGAAGGTAAGATCAAAGCCGTCGGGTATGCCAGGGAAAATAAAGTACCCTTTTTGGGGATTTGTTTGGGAATGCACTGTGCCATTGTGGAGTTTTCCCGCCATATCTTGGGTTTTTCCGGTGCTCATTCCACGGAATTCTATCCTGAAAGCCCCTACCCTGTCATCGATTTGCTCCCGGAACAAAAAGACGTGGACGCCAAGGGAGGGACCATGCGGTTGGGTACGTATCCCTGCCGCCTGCAGGCGGGCAGTCTGGCCCAGAGTGCTTACGGGGATGAAGTTATTTACGAGCGTCACCGCCACCGCTTTGAGTTCAACAATCTTTACCGCAGGCCCCTGCAGGAAGCGGGAATGGCCATTACCGGCCTGTCTCCCGACGATCGCCTGGTAGAAATTGTAGAGCTAAAAGAGCATCCCTGGTTTTTGGCCACCCAGTTTCACCCCGAGTTCAAATCCCGTCCCAACCGTCCCCATCCCATTTTCCGGGATTTTGTCGGGGCTGCCCTGAAGAAAAGGGCTAAACAAGACTAGAATATTTCCATGGAAGCAGGGTTTATACTAAACTATTAATTCCTGGAACAGTGTTAGGAGGTAACTTCATGACCTATATCATAACTGACGAGTGCATTGCCTGCGGCGCCTGTGAGCCTGAATGCCCGACGGAAGCTATCAGCGAGGGAGAAGACATATACCATATCGATCCGGAAGAGTGCATTGAATGCGGTGCCTGTGCGGAAGTTTGCCCGGTAGATGCCCCGATTCTGGAAGAATAACACCCCTGCCCCTGCCTTCCATATTCTTAAAATATTCCTGCCCCGGCAGGAATATTTTAGTTGCGGGTTCCGGCCGGTGCAGGAATAATATGCCCTGTACCCGGTTAAATTAAGGAAAAAGCCGGGAGGTGATTGCCGTGTTTTACAATCCCTTTAAACGCAGGGAGCATTGGTTTGTTGCCATGGCCAAAAGGCTCTGGTCCCATGTGTCCCGCTTTACCAGGCGATTGCTGAAATGATAAATTTCTGAAAAAAAGGAAATTTGATAGAGGATTTATCTGGTTTACAAAGAACTATTCTAATAGCGTTAGAGTCTAAATTTGGAGGTAAAATGGGTACCCTGCTGATTACCGACGACCGGGAAGAGATTCGCTTGCTTTTGCAAGAAGTCCTGGAAACTGCAGGCCATACCGCACTGACTGCCGCCGGCGGCCAGGAAACCCTGGAAATCCTGAAGAAAAAGGAGGTTGACCTGGTCCTTCTGGATATGAAAATGTCCGGCATGGATGGCTTAGAGACTTTGAAGGCTGCGAAAAAATCTTGGCCCTTCTTGAAAATCATCATGATGACGGCCTGTGAAGACTTAAATACCCTCAAGGAAACCGCCAGGTTCGGGGCCAGCGGCTATATCTGCAAGCCCTTTGACCTGGAGGATTTGCGTGATGTGGTTCAAAGGGAACTGCAATGCAGAGCAGTCCCCTCCAGTTAATACTCCCTTGCCCCATGAGCTCTCCCCAAAATTTATTTTTATTCCAGGCTGTTTGTCATTCCCTCCGTATTATCTCACCCGGGACAAGCCTGATAACCCCTGCAAATGACAGAAAGCCGCATCAGGAGTGAAGTATTCTCATGCACCAGGCCTGGATTGTCTTTCTTCTCAGCGCCCTTTTAGTCTACCTGGCTGGAACCCGCCTCTCGGCCAGCGCTGAAAAAATTGCCAGAGAAACGGGGCTGGGGGGCCTGTGGATGGGGTTGATTATCCTTCCCTTAAGCACCTCCCTGCCGGAATTGGTGTCGGGTTGGCGGGCTGTCAGCATCGGCGCCCCTGACCTGGCCGTGGGAAACCTGCTCGGCAGCAATCTAATTAATTTCTTTATAATTGCCCTTATCGACTTAGTCCAGGGCCGGGGCTCCGTTTTTGATCACATCAGCCGCAGCCATAAGGTGGCAGTCACAATGGTGGCTTTTATGAGCCTTTTGGTGATTGGCGGCATGCTTTTTCCCGGCTTGCAGCTCCCCGTGTCCCCGGTCACGCCCCTTCTGCTTATTGCCTATCTGGTGGCGGGCCGGGTGCTGTTCAGGTCCCGGCCTCAACGAGGGGCAGCCGGGCGGCGCCGCAATTCCGCCGTCCTGACCAGGGCTGTGCTGACGTACCTGGCCTCTTCGGCTGTCATTATTCTGGCTGCCGTCAACCTGGCTGATGCTGCCGAAACCCTGGCAGAGGTTACAGGGCTGGGAAGGACTTTTATGGGTTCCTTTTTACTGGCTATCAGCACTTCTTTGCCGGAGGTGGTAACCACCACCACCGCCGCCCGCCTGGGAGCCTTGGATATGGCCGTGGGCAATATTCTGGGTGCCAACATGTTTAACCTGGTGCTGCTGTTTCCCCTGGATATATTTCACCTGAGGGGCCCCCTGCTCCATGCTTTATCCCCTCTTCACTTCTTCACCGGCGCCATGGGGATTGTCCTGGCTTCTCTGGTCTACCTGGGGTTGGCCCGCCCTTCCCGGTTTGTTGTGGGGGATATAGGGTTAAACTCCCTGCTGATTGCCGGAGGCTACATTTTTACCATAGGTATCCTCTACATGTGGGGTATGAGTTTCTAAACTGGAAGGAGACTGGACTATATGCCTGAACACGAAAAAGAACTGTATATCAACGAACTGGAAGATAAAAAACTGGCGGAACTCTACGCCCTGGCCAAAGAATACGATATCAAGGGCTATTCGTTGATGAAAAAAAAGGAATTGATATTTGCCATCCTTAAAGCCGCCACCGAGAAGGACGGGTTTATCTTCGCCGAGGGGGTCCTGGAAACCATGTCCGAGGGGTACGGTTTTCTCCGGGCCATCAACTATCTGCCCAGCAGCGAGGATATCTATATTTCCGCATCCCAGATCCGCCGGTTTGATATGCGGACCGGGGATAAGGTGTCGGGAAAGGTCAGGCCTCCCAAGGACAATGAGCGCTACCTGGCCCTCCTGCAGGTAGAAGCCATTAACGACACTGACCCGGAAGAAGCTTCCCGCAGGCTGCATTTTCCTGCCTTAACCCCCATTCATCCCCGGGAACAACTGCGTTTGGATAATAATCCCGATAAACTGGCTTCCCGCATCATTGACCTTCTTGTCCCCATCGGCAAAGGGCAGAGGGGCCTTATCGTATCTCCCCCCAAGGCGGGGAAAACCATGCTCCT
>SLHK01000108.1 GCA_007136165.1 Syntrophomonadaceae bacterium | reverse complement strand
CGCATGAAGGCCTATGTTTACCGGGAGGAAGAAGGGTTGAACTATGAAGAAGAAGAGATCCCTGAAGACCTGCTGGAGCAGGCCCGGGAATACAGGGAAAAAATGATAGAGGCCGTTGCCGAGAGCGATGACGAACTGCTCATGAAGTATTTGGAAGGAGAGACTTTAACTGACGAGGAAGTAACGGAAGGACTGCGCAAGGGAGTACTGCAGAGGAAGGTTTTTCCCGTCTTGTGCGGTTCCGCCGCCAAAAACCTGGCCCTGCAGCCCCTTCTGGATTTTGTCGCCTCCTGCCTGCCGGGGCCTGACGATGTGGGAACTGTAAGGGCTGTCAAAACCCGCCAGGAAGAAGAGGTGGAGCTTAAGGTGGACAGCCAGGGGCCGCTGGCCGTCCTGGTGTTTAAAACCCTGGCGGACCCCTATGTGGGGAAGGTCAGCTATTTCAAAGTTTATTCCGGGACCTTCAAGGGCGATACCCAGGTCTACAACCCCAACAAGGAGACCGGCGAACGCGTCGGCCAGGTATTTCTCATGCGGGGTAAAAACCAGATAAACGTGGATGAGGTGGCGGCAGGGGATATCGCTGCCGTGGCCAAACTGGGGGAAACGGCCACGGGAGATTCTTTGTGCGACAAGAACAACCCCGTAACCTTTATGCCCATAGAGTTCCCCGACCCCGTTATTTCCTTCGCTGTGGAACCCAAGTCCAAGGGAGATGAAGAGAAGGTTGGGGGCGGCCTGGCCCGCTTTACCGAAGAGGACCCCACCTTCCGGGTGGAGAGGAATACGGAAACCAAACAGACCTTGATTTCCGGTATGGGAGACATGCACCTGGAAATTACCGTGAGCCGCCTGGCGAAGAAGTTCGGCGTCGATGTTAACCTCTCGACCCCCAAGGTTCCTTACCGGGAGACGATTCGCAGCAGCGCCAAGGCCGAGTACAAGCACAAGAAGCAGTCCGGCGGCCGGGGGCAGTACGGCCATGTTTATGTGGAAGTAAGCCCCAAACCCCGGGGTGAGGGCTTTGAATTTGAAGACAAAATTTTTGGTGGAGCCGTTCCCCGCCAGTATATCCCCGCCGTGGAAAAGGGGGTGCGGGAGACCATTGAGATGGGGGTTGTGGCCGGTTACCCCGTGGAAGACTTCAAGCTTACCCTTTATGACGGCTCCTTTCATACCGTAGACTCCTCGGAGATGGCTTTCAAAATTGCCGGTTCCGGGGCCTTTAAAAAAGCCGTGGAGCAGGCTTCCCCGGTACTCTTAGAGCCTGTCATGGACGTGGAGGTAACGATTCCGGAGGCCTTTATGGGAGATATTATGGGGGATTTGAACTCCCGCCGCGGCCGTATCCAGGGGATGGATTCCGCTCAGAGCCTTCAGGTTATCCGGGCCCAGGTCCCCATGGCGGAGATGTTCAGATATGCCATCGACTTGCGCTCCATGACCCAGGGGCGGGGTTTCTTCACCATGAAGTTCTCTCACTACGATGAGGTGCCCGCCAATATTGCGGAAAAAGTTGTGGAGGCGGCGCAGAAGGAAAAAGAAGAGGAATAAAGCCTTTACAAGGCACCGGCAGGTGCCTTGTGCATGGGGGAGGGTTTTCCATGGAAGGTTTGGGAACTGTCTTTGTCTTGATTCTGGCGGCTTATGTCCTTTTTTCCCTTTTCAGGAAAGGCGGTTGACATTGATTCCTTCCGGGTTCCGGAAGCACAGACATATTCCCAAGAGGAGCGCCATAAAAATGGTAAGGGAAGGAGGGCTCAGGAATGGAAAAGCTTAAAGTAGCTGTTTTTTTTGGAGGCATGTCAGGGGAACACGAGGTGTCCCTGAGGTCTTCCGCATCCATCATGGCGGCCATGGACAGGGACAAATACCAGGTTATTCCCGTGGGGATCTCCAGGGAAGGCCAGTGGTGGGCCGGCGAGGAGGTTCACCCGGCTCTGGAAAAAGGAGAACCAAAAGGCCGGCGGGTGACCCTGCTGCCGGAGGCAACTTCGGGGGAACTTCTGTACATGGAGGGAGACCGGATTACCGGGCGCCTGAAACTGGATGCGGCTTTTCCCGTCCTGCACGGCCCCTACGGCGAAGACGGGACCATTCAGGGCCTTCTGGATATGGCAGGGATACCTTATGTGGGCTCCGGGGTTTTGGGCTCCGCTGTGGGCATGGATAAAGTCATCATGAAGATGGTTTTGCAAAACAGCGGCCTGCCCGTGGGAGATTATCTTTACTTTACCAGCATGGATTTTTCCGAAAATCCCCAGTATTGGCTGCGGGCGGCGGAAGAGAGATGCGGTTACCCCTGTTTTGTGAAGCCTGCCAATCTGGGGTCCAGCGTGGGAATCACCAAGGCAAAAAACAGGGCACAGCTGGCGAAGGCCATCGGGGAAGCGGCCCTATACGATGTAAAGATCCTGGTGGAAAAAACCCTGACGGGTAAAGAGGTGGAGTGCAGTGTTTTGGGCAACTATAACCCCCGGGCTTCGGTGGTGGGGGAAATAATTCCCTGCAACGAGTTTTACGACTACAAAGCCAAGTATATCGACGACCGTTCGGAACTCATCATTCCCGCCCCCCTGAGCGCCTCCATGACGGAGAAGGTTCGCTCCCTGGCGGTAAAAACTTTCAGGGCCCTGAGCTGCTTCGGGCTGGGCCGGGTGGATTTCTTTGCCAACCCGGAAACGGAAGAGGTTTACATAAATGAAATAAACACTATCCCCGGTTTCACCAGCATCAGCATGTATCCGAAACTGTGGGAGGCCAGCGGCCTCAAGTTCTCCAGCCTGGTGGATGAGCTTATTAAATTGGCCCTGGAAAGGCACAAAATAAAGACCTCTCTTCTCACTACTTATGAGGTGGAAGGGTAAGGTGTTGGCGGTCAGAGGCCCCGACGGGGCCTTTTTTCTTTGCCTTCCGGTATTTAGCCGTGAAAGCAACTTGTCTGCAGGGAAAGAATATAGTAAAATGAGAGAGCAACTGAATACCGTTTAATGTAGAGGAGGCGCTTATTGTGGCAGAAAAGGGAACCCTGCGGGTCAAAAAAGGCATGGCTCAGATGCAAAAGGGCGGGGTCATCATGGATGTGACCAACCCGGAGCAGGCCAAAATCGCAGAAGCGGCAGGAGCCGTAGCTGTGATGGCATTGGAAAGGGTGCCGGCGGATATCAGGGCTGCCGGAGGGGTGGCCAGGATGGCTGACCCCGACGTAATTCTTGGGATTATGGAGGCAGTTACTGTTCCCGTCATGGCCAAGGCTCGTATTGGCCATTTTGTGGAGGCACAAATTCTCGAAGCTTTGGGAGTCGACTATATAGATGAGAGCGAGGTTCTCACACCGGCCGACGAAACCTTCCACATTCAAAAGGACAAGTTTACCGTACCTTTTGTCTGCGGCGCCCGGGACCTGGGGGAAGCCCTGCGCCGGGTAGGCGAAGGAGCCGCCATGCTCAGGACAAAGGGAGAGCCGGGGACGGGGAACGTGGTGGAAGCCGTTCGGCATATGCGGATGATGATGGGGCAAATCCGCAAGGTGGCGGCCATGTCCGCCGATGAGTTGATGGCGGAAGCCAAAAATATTGGGGCCCCCTATGAACTCTTAAAGGAAGTCAAGGAAAAAGGTGCTTTGCCGGTGGTTAACTTTGCCGCCGGCGGGATTGCCACTCCCGCCGATGCCGCCCTCATGATGCAGCTGGGAGCTGACGGCGTCTTTGTCGGTTCAGGGATTTTTAAATCCAAAGACCCGGAAGCCCGGGCCAAGGCCATCGTAGAGGCCACCTTAAATTATGATAATCCGGAAGCCCTGGCCAAAATCTCCCGGGGCCTGGGAGAGGCCATGCCGGGACTGGAAATCTCTTCCCTAAAAGAAGCGGACCGCATGCAGGTCCGGGGCTGGTAGAGAGCTCTTGAAGATAGGTGTGCTGGCCCTGCAGGGGGCCGTTTCGGAGCACCTGGATATGCTGAAGGCCTGCGGCGTTGAGGGCGTCGGGGTAAGGGCACCGGAAGAATTTGCCGGGCTGGAAGGCTTGATTATTCCAGGAGGCGAAAGCACCACCATCGGCCGCCTTATTGAGAAAAGGGGCCTTAAAGGGCCTATTGCAGAACTCTGGGATAAGGGAATGCCCATTATGGGCACCTGCGCCGGGCTGGTGCTTTTGGGAAGAGAAGTGGCCGGCTGTCCCGGCCAGCAGCTGTTGGGGCACATGGATACGGTGGTGGTTCGCAACGGCTTCGGCCGCCAGCGTGAAAGTTTTGAAACGGATATGGCTATGCCTTTTCTGGGAAAAGCGCCCTTCCGGGGGGTTTTCATCCGGGCGCCTTATATAGCCCGGTTCGGAGAGGGCGTGGAAGTTCTGGGCTCCATGGAAGGCAGGGTTATTGCCGCCCGGCAGGGAAGGGGCCTGGCCGTTGCCTTCCACCCGGAGTTGACGGGGGATTTGAGGCTGCACCAATACTTTTTAAGCATGGGTAAAAACCTGCCGTGAGGCAGGTTTTTACATTTCCTGAAGCCCTCCGTAGAGGAGCAGAAGGCCAAAGAAGAGAAAAACCAGCAGTGTGGCTGTCTTCAGCAGCCTGGGTGAAAGAAGGGACAGGTAACGGCCTCCCAGGAAGGCTGCCAACCCGTGGTTGATGGCCTGCCCCAGCATGGCACCGGCGAAGACCAGCAGGGGAGAGCCGAAGGTGGCCGTCAGGGCCAGGGCCGTCAACTGGGTCTTATCCCCCATCTCGGCCACAAAAACCAGGCCAAAGGCCTGCAGGGAAGCGCTCCGCCCCCCCACCTTTACCCGGGGCCCCTGGTCGGGCCTCATATAGGTGAAGAACCCCATTACGATAAAAAAGATGCCGCTGGCCAGGGCAATGGCATAGGGGGGCAAAAGCTCTCCCACAACTCCACCCAGGGCCACCCCCAGGCCGGTAACCAGGGCCAGGCCCGCCATGGCCCCCAGGAAAACCCGCCGGGGAGGCAGCCTGCTTGAGAGGGTCAAGGTTACCAGCTGGGTTTTATCTCCCATCTCCGCAATGAATGTGGCAGCAAAAGCAGCCAGAAACGGTGTCATTAGAAACCTCCTGTTATCCTGAAAATACTATATCAGATGTTATAAATTTATCCAAGGCCTTCGGTCTATATGCCTGTAATACCATTATTTAATAAGGTTTTAGAAAAAGGGTTTTCTCTGCAAATGTTGAATTCTCATATGGATATGCCAAAACAGGAGGGTTCAGGCATGGATGAGGAAACTGCAGTAGATGCAAAGGTTAAGGAAGAAAAACCGGTATCCTCTCCCGGGGATGCTCTGGCAAAGCTAAAGGCCCGCTGGCAGGACTGCCGGGACTGCCCCCTGGCGGCAGGCCGCACCCATATGGTTTTTGGCGAAGGGAACCGGGAAGCCGGAGTGATGCTGGTGGGGGAGGGGCCCGGCAAGGAAGAAGACCGTCAGGGCCGGCCTTTTGTGGGGGCCGCCGGCCGGCTTTTGGATAAAATTTTGCTTTCAGTAGGTTTTTCCCGTCAGGAAGTTTATATAGCCAACGTGGTAAAATGCCGTCCTCCGGGAAATAGAATTCCTGTGGATGAGGAGAGGGAGGCCTGTTTTCTTAAACTCAAGGAACAGCTGGAGGCAGTTAAACCGCAAATCCTTATCCTGCTGGGGGCCACGGCTCTCAAAGCCTTTGCCGGGCCCCATGCCCGTATTACCCGGGACCGGGGGACCTGGCAGAGTCACATGGGGATAAAGGTCATGCCCACATTTCATCCCGCCGCGCTTTTGCGGGACCCGGGGAAGAAAAGGGCCGTGTGGGAGGACATGAAGGCTGTAAGGGCCTATTACGACAGTTTGGGAGAAAAGGAGGGTCAAAGTTGAGCAAAAAAGTACTGCTGGTGGATGACGAAAAGACTCTGGCCAAGGCACTGAAGTTTAATCTGGAGAAAGAAGGTTACCAGGTGGACTGTGCCTATGACGGGGAGGAGGCTTTGGCTAAGGTGGAGGAGATTTCGCCCGACTTAATTGTTCTGGACTTGATGCTGCCAAAGCTTGACGGGTTTGAAGTCTGTCAAAAAGTACGCAGGCACCATAGTATCCCCATTATCATGCTTACGGCCAAAACGGAAGATATTGATAAGATCCTGGGGTTGGAACTGGGGGCCGACGATTATATGACCAAACCCTTTAATCCCAGAGAACTGGCAGCCCGTATTAAGGCCATTTTTCGGCGCTCCACGGCAGCCAATTCCGGCACCGGCCACATGGTGGAGGCCCACGGGTTAAAGGTTGATCTTTTCCGGCACAAAGCCTGGGTGGGGGGGGATGAGGTGGACCTGACAGCCAAGGAGTTTGCTCTTTTAAGCCTCCTCATTGTAAACCCGGGCAGGGTCTATTCCCGGGAGCAGCTTTTAAAGCAGGTATGGGGCTATGATTATTACGGAGATGCCAGAACAGTGGATGTTCACATCCGGCATCTGCGGGAGAAACTGGAGGAGGACCCCGGCAATCCCCGGTTTGTGGTAACAGTGTGGGGCAGCGGCTATAAATTCAGGGAGGGGTAAATACTTGCTCACAAGTATTCGTGCCAGGCTTACTTTAACCTATATCTTCCTCATATTGGCCGTTATGGGTGTTATAAGCGTCTTCCTTTTGAATATGCTGGAGAACTACCATTTGGATTACCAGAAGGAAACCATGGCCAATTCCGCCAGCCTGGTGGCGGAAATTTCCTCATCCTTCATGCAGCGGGATTCTGACCTTCTCATCCTCAGCGCCATGGCCGAGGATATGGCCCGCCAGATTAACGCCCGGGTTATTGTTGTAGACAGCAAGGGCATGGTCCTGGGGGACTCTGAGAGGGTGGGAGGATATTTCGGCAAAAGCCTTTTAAGGCCGGAAATAAATGCGGCTTTGGAGGGGGAGACGGGTAGCAGCGTCCAGTACAGCCAGTCCCTGGAGCAGAAGGTTATGCAGGTGGCTGTGCCTGTAACCCTGGAAGGGGAAATACGGGGAGCTGTCTTTCTTTCCGCATCCCTGGATATGATATACGACACCCTGGGAACAGTACGCAGATTTATAATCACCGCCACCATCCTGGCCCTGGTCCTGGTGGGGTTTTTTGCCGCTCTCATGGCCAAAACCTTTACCACTCCCATTGAGGAGTTAACCTCGGCAGCCCGTCAGATGGCGGCAGGGAACCTGAAGCAGGATATTCCCGTACGCCACGAAGATGAAATTGGGCAGCTCACCCGTCAGTTCAACCACATGTCCAGCAAGGTTATGGAGACCAACCGGCAGCTGCGGGATTTTGTGGCCAATGCGTCCCATGAACTGCGCACACCATTGACCACCATCAATTTGTTGGTGGACTCTCTTAAGGATCTTGCCGAAGATCCCGGGGTCAGGGAAGAGTTTATCTCAGACATCCAGGGTGAAACTCAGCGGCTCATAGACCTGGTTTCCGACTTGCTGGACCTGGCCCGCTTGGACGGACAGGAGGGCAAGAAATCCCCCCAAAAAGCCCTAAACTTGACAGAACTGGTCAGGGGTGTGATCCAGTCTGTCTCTTCCCGCATGGAGCGCAAGGGGCTTACTCTGGATTACCGGGAAAAAAATACCACCCTGCCCGTTATGGCCAATCCTGATGAGTTGAAGCAAGTTCTCAACAACCTGTTGGACAACGCCATCAAGTATACCCCCCAGGGGGGGAGTATCCGGGTGGAAGTAAGGGGGGGCGCCAGGGAAGCCTTTGTGGCAGTGGCCGATACGGGCTCTGGAATACCCGGGGAGGATTTGGAAAAAGTCTTCGAACGCTTTTACCGGGTGGACAAAGCCCGCTCCCGGGAGCAGGGAGGCACGGGCCTGGGTCTTTCCATCTGCCGGGAGTTGATTGCCAAGCATCAGGGGGAGATGTGGGCGGAAAGCCAGGAAGGCAAGGGTTCCACTTTTTATTTCGTGCTTCCCCTGTTAGATGTTAACAAAGATTAATAATTTATTTAGACTTAATTAACATGTTGTAACCAGCGGTTAAAACTTTACAGGTATAATTTCTTTGAGGTGCGAAGATTTATGGAGAATTTCGCAGATAATAAGGCTAATTATGCCAATTTTAAAAGAATAACCCTGATTTTGCTGATTTTCTCAGCAATATTTTTTTCCGGGTGCTCTGCTCCCCCGGGGGGTGAGGTTCCTGTGGAACCCATAATTCCCGAAGGCTCGTCCACGGGCCTTTTGAGTTACTTTGGCAGCGTTACCTCCGGCAGCGAGATAAACGACCTGGTGGCAAGTTATGACGGCCGGGAGGTTCTTGTGGCTCCTCCGGATAACAGGGTATATCTTCTGCAGCAGCAAGGACGAGTTCTTTGGGAGACTACACTAGGGGGAGAAGCCTTTAGGCTGGCTCCTTCTCCCGTTGACCCTTCCTTCGCCCTGGCTACCCGGGAGGGAGAAGTGATCTTCTATGATGCAGAGCATCAGGTAATGGCGGAGCGAAACCTGGAGAGAAAGATCCTGGATTTTTCCCTGGCGGAAGACGGCAGCGTGGCTGCCGCCCTGACCCTTCCCCCCGGCGAAGAGGCGGTGGGGGAAGAGGCGCTGCTGCACCTGGTGGACAACCGGGGTTTTCTCCTGTGGGAAATCCCCGTCTACATTGACCCCAAAGGGCCCCACGACCTCCATGTCAGTCGACAGGGGGAAGGGGTCGCCTACATCGGCCGGCATGAGGAAGAGCCTGCTCTCAAGTGGCACAATCTGAAGGGAGAACTGCTCTGGGAAGAAGTTGGGCATACCCGGGTTGCCGTTTCTTTGACTGGGGATGTGGTAGCCGCCGTCAAAGGCCCCATGCTCGTGGTATATGACCGGAACGGAAACAGGAAATGGGCGTATGACGACAACGATGTGAGTTTAAGTGACGTTCTGGTCTCTCAAAACGGCCAGTATGTTTTAGCCTACAGCAGTTACAGCACCGGTCAGGACAATCTCTTTTATTTTCCTGCCCGGGGAGATGCCGACCCCTGGAAAGCCCGCGTTCCGGCCCAGTCCAAGATATCTCTGTCGGCCTCGGGCGAAGATGTGGTAGTATCTTCCTGGA
Source organism: Syntrophomonadaceae bacterium (assembly GCA_007136165.1). Taxonomy (GTDB): domain Bacteria; phylum Bacillota; class Dethiobacteria; order PWVN01; family PWVN01; genus PWVN01. The sequence continues at coordinate 7,658 of SLHK01000108.1, read as the reverse complement.
AGCACTACCTGGAAGAATTAACTCTGGTTTCTGTTTACAATGCCCGGGGAGAGGAAACCAACTCACTGCAGATAGCAGGCAGGGGCCGGAGGGTATCCCTGTCTCCCGACGGCAGCACCCTGGTTCTCAGCAGCGATGACGGCACCATATTCTTTCTCGATCTCAAGGACGAAGCCCTGATGGAAACCCGCCACCCCACCCGTCCACCCGTTTATGTGCCGGCGGTGACAGGGTCTGACCAGGAGTATGTGAATTTGTACTTCTATGACGACAACGCCAGTGTTTTGATTCCGGTAAGCAGAAAAGTGCCTTCAGGAGAAGCCGGCCTGCAGCGGGTTCTGGCAGAGCTCATAAAAGGCCCGCGCCTGGGGAGCGGCTTGTCCCGCACCCTCCCCCGGGATGTGGAAGTTTCTGTAGAAATCATGAAGAACACTGCCTATATCGATCTGCCTGCTGCCCTGGTTTCCGTGGGCGGTTCTGCCCAGGCCCAAGGCCTGGTTAATTCACTCCTCTACAGCAGCAGTCATTTTCCCGAAGTTAACTGGGTGCAGTTCCAGGTGGAAGGGGGCGAGGGAGATATTCAGAGTTCCTATTACGACTTTTCCCGACCCATCCCTGTCCGCAGGCCCGGAATTTCTCCGGGCCGCCAGGTCCTTTATACTCCTGTCCTTTCGGATAACCGCTACTACCTTACAGTTATGGAAGTATCCCTGCAGGCCAGGGACCGGCAGGATTTGGCTGATAGTCTTTTAAGCAAGCTCCTCGATGACAACAGGGCTTTTTTCTCCAGGGATATTTATGTTAAAAGCGTCCTTATAAACGGGGAGGAGGCCCAAGTGGATTTTGCCGCAGACCCGGATGAGCTGCAGAAACTCCTTAGAGATCCGGACCGGTCGGAACTGCTGCTGGATGCCGTGACTCTGACCCTGGCAGAGAACTTTGCTTTGAATAAGGTAGAAGTCTTGATAAACGGATTTAGAAGCGAAAGCGAGCAAAGTTTCCCTCAGCTCATGCGGACAATAGAACGCCCAATTTTTATTAACCCTGAGTAGGAATGGAGTTTTCGGGAAGGAGAAGGACTTTGAGGAAGATTATTTGCATTCTATGCATAATAATAATGCTGGCCCTGGTGATGGGCTGTCAACCGGAGCTTATCCCGGAGACGGATTCTTTAGTGGGGCCCATGGCTGAGCCTGAAGACGAAATTGGAGCCGAAGAAGGCGAGCTTCCGGGACGAGAAGAAATTTCCTATGTCAGCCTCTATTTTCTCAATCCTACCGGAGATTACCTCTTTCCCTTAAGCTTTTCCTATGACTCCCAAGCAACTGCGGAGGACATGGTCAGGATCTTACAGGAGGGCCCCATCCGTAAAGAGTGGGGAAAAAGCCCTGTTCCAGCCAATTTGGCCATTGAGAGCATCCATAAGGTAGGGCAAAGGGCCCTGGTCCATGTGAACCCGGGAAGACTGGAAGAATTTTTGCCCGGGGAAGAAGAAATGCTGGTCAAGGCTCTGGTTTACTCCCTCACATCTTTAAACGATGTTTCCCGGGTGGAGTTCCTTCAGGAGGGCAAAAAGCCGGAGGCGCCCTTCCAGCTGCTGGCCGAGGAAAACCTCTATGCCTCCGATGACCTGGTCTTGAACCCTATGGAGGAAATGGACGCAGATTCTTCTGCAGCCCGCCTCTGGTTCACCAACCAGGACATCCTGTACATGGTTCCCGTCAGTTTGCCCCTGGAAACAGTGCCGGAAGACCCCTACGAACTGTCTTTGCTCCTCATCGATGCCCTGCTGGCAGGGCCCGACGATTCTTTGGGCCTCCTAAGCCCCTTTCCCGAGGATACCCGGGTTTTAAGCCTCAGGGTTCAGGATGAAACCATTTATGTAGACTTTAACAGGGCTTTAAAGGCAAACTTTACCGGCGGTTCTTCCCAGGAGTGGGCCCTGCTCAACTCCCTGGTTTTGACCCTGACGGAAATACCGGGAATTAACCAGGTACAAATTCTCGTCGAAGGCAGGAAAGAAGAGGCGGTTTTGGGGCATATGGATACGACAGAACCCCTTATCCGCGGTGTGGTTAACTGGGTATTGACGGACTGAGAATAAACAATATAAAATAGTGCACTAAAAGGGGGCCCGGAATGGGTCCTCTTGTCTTTGGGAAACCTTTGGGATATAATGACAATATGTTTTAGGCCCACTAATGGGAAGAATTATTAGAAAAAGTGAGAGTGGTTATCCATGGAAAATTTTAAGGAACAAATTGCCGTCATTTTGGAAGGGCCCACCGGCCTGGACAGGGAAGAGATCAAGCTCCTCCTGGAAGTGCCGCCCAGCCCGGACATGGGGGATTATGCCTTTCCCTGCTTCCGCCTGGCCCGCACCTTCAAGAAAGGACCGGCGGAGATAGCAGCCAAACTGGCAGGGGAGCTGGGCGAAAGCCCCCTGTTGGCCCGGGTGTCCAATGCCGGCCCGTACCTGAACTTTGTCTTAAAGCGGTCCGTCCTGGCCGAGGACATTCTTTCCCGCATCAGGGAAGGAAAGCAGGTTTACGGGTCTTCGTCCCGGGGCGGCGGCAGGGCCGTGGTTATCGACTTCTCCTCCCCCAACATCGCCAAACCCTTTGGGGTGGGGCACCTGCGTTCAACCGTCATTGGCCATTCCCTGCACCGCATCTACACCTTTTTGGGCTACAAGGCCGTGGGAATTAACCACCTGGGAGACTGGGGCACCCAGTTTGGCAAGACAATCACCGCCTACAAGAAGTGGGGCTCCGAGGCACAGCTCAAACGGGATCCCATAGGGCACCTGCTTCAGTTGTACGTGCGCTTTCACGACGAAGAGGAAAAGGACCCGCAGCTGGAGGAGGAAGGGCGCTACTGGTTCAGGCAGTTGGAAGAAGGAAACCGGGAAGCCCTGGACCTGTGGCAAACCTTTAGGGACTTAAGCCTGCGGGAGTTCCAAAGGATCTACCGGCTTTTGGGTATTGAGTTCGACAGCTACCAGGGGGAAAGCTTTTATAACGAAAGGCTGGCAGGCACCATAGCGGAAATAGTAAACAAAGGCATTACCCGGGAGAGCCAGGGCGCCCTGATCGTGGACCTGGGGGAGGACATGCCCCCCTGTCTTTTGCGCAAGAAAGACGGCGCCACCCTCTATGTGACCCGGGATATAAGTGCCGCCCTCTACCGGTTCGAGCACTACCGCTTCGCCAAGGCCCTCTATGTGGTCGGGGCGGACCAGGTCCTTTATTTTAAGCAGTTTTTCAAAGTTTTAAAGCTTATGGGCCTTAAGTGGGCTGACCGCTGTCAACATGTGCCCTTCGGCCTGGTCCGTTTCAAGGACGGCAGGATGTCTACCCGAAAGGGCAAGGTAATCCTTTTGGAAGAGGTCCTCAACAAGGCAGTTCAGCTGTCCCGGGAAATTATCGCGGAAAAAAACCCCTCTTTGGAGGACCAGGAGACGGTGGCCCGGCAGGTTGGTATCGGCGCCATTATTTTTGGGGACTTAAGCAATGACCGCATCAAGGATGTGGAGTTTGACTGGGAAAAGATTCTGGATTTTTCCGGAGAGACAGGCCCTTATATCCAGTACTCCCACGCCCGTATCTGCAGCATCCTGAGGAAGGAGGCTCCGTCGGCAAAGGCCCCCGTCATGGGAGAGGCTTACACTGCCAAAGAGGAAGAAGCCCTGCTTCTGCAACTGGGCCGTTTCCCGGCGGCAGTGGAGCGGGCCGCTGATTTGAACAAGCCCTCCGTCATAGCCCGCTACCTCATAGATTTGGCCCGGGATTTCAATCAATTTTACCATCACTGCCCGGTCCTCAAAGCCGAAGGAGACTTGAAGCAGGCCCGGTTGCTTTTGGCCGATGCCACCCGGGAGGTGCTGGCCCGGGGTTTATACCTTTTGGGCATCGAAGCCCCCGAGAAAATGTAGTGCCCTGCCGGAGATAGGGCACTTAAGGTTTTAATATTTGAGACAGGAGGAACAGATATGCTGGACATGAAGTTCGTGCGGGACAACCCGGATATGGTGGCCAAGGCCATGCAGGACAAGGGGGAGGAAGGGGAACTGCAGGAGTTCTTGAACCTGGATGAGAAGCGCCGGGAAAAAATATTCCAGGTGGAGCAGTTAAAGAACCGGCGAAATTCCGTTTCCGAGGAAATTGCCCGGAGCAAAAAAGCAGGCAAAGACGCGGGCGATATGATACAGGCCATGCGCAGGGTTTCGGCAGACATAAAGGCTCTAGATGAGGAAATTCGCCGTATAGCAGAAGATATGGAGTCAGCTCTTTTAAACTTTCCCAACATCCCCCTGGAGGAAGTTCCCATCGGCCATTCAGAAGAGGAGAACCTTCCTGTCCGCCACGTGGGGGAACCGCCTAACTTCACCTTATCTCCCAAGGCTCACTGGGACCTGGGGCGGGACCTGGGTATTTTGGACTTTGAAGCCGCCGGAAAAGTTACGGGCTCCCGGTTTGTTTTCTTGATGGGGGCGGGAGCGCGGCTGGAAAGGGCTTTAATCAACTTCATGCTGGACCTGCACACCGAAAAGCACAACTACCGGGAGATATTCCCTCCCTTTATGGTACACCGCCACAGTATGGTAGGCACGGGCCAGCTGCCCAAGTTCGAAGAAGATGCCTTTCGGGTGCAGCACACAGATTACTACCTGATTCCCACGGCAGAAGTACCCGTGACCAACCTCCACAGGGAAGAAATCCTGGACGGGGATAAACTGCCCCTCTACTATGCTGCTTACAGTGCCTGCTTCAGGGCGGAAGCCGGCGCCCACGGGAGAGATACCCGGGGACTTATCCGGCAGCATCAGTTCAACAAGGTGGAGCTGGTAAAGTTTTGCCGTCCCGAAGAGTCCAACGAGGAACTGGAAACACTGGTCCGGGATGCGGAAGAAGTCTTGAAGCTTTTGGGCCTGCCCTACCGGGTAGTTCTCATGTGCACCGGCGATTTGGGCTTTGCCGCAGCCAAAAAGTATGATCTGGAAGTGTGGCTGCCCTCCTACAACATGTACAGGGAGATATCCTCCTGCAGCAATTTCTGGGACTTCCAGGCCAGAAGGGCAGGTATCCGCTATCGCCCCGGCCCCGGCGAGAAAGCCCGCTTCGTACATACCCTAAACGGGTCCGGGGTAGCCATAGGCCGGACCGTGGCAGCCATCCTGGAGAACTTCCAGGAGGCTGACGGCAGCGTCCGCATCCCCCCTGTCCTGAAACCTTACATGGGGGGGCAGGAGCGTCTTTTACCGGAGTAAGAAAAGCTCCCTATCCCGAGTTTTGTATAAAATATAAAAAAACTTTATGTTTGTTTCTGTTAGTTCCAGTAGTTTGTTTTATATTATGAAAACTGTAGAGTTTGTTACAAAAGGTACATATCCTGCAGGGAGGTGTTCCGGGGTCTTTGAGCCACTATCGAATTAAACTGAGAAAGGGGAGTTTGTTTTGCCAGTAAAAAAAGATGACAGCTTTGCAGCGGTGCAGAAGCAGCTTCAACGAATCGTGGGCATGTTAAACCTGGAACCGGAAGTTTACGAAATCCTTAAAGAGCCCAAAAGGGTCGTGGTGGTATCGATCCCGGTAGAGATGGATGACGGGAGTGTCAAGACTTTTATCGGCTACCGTTCCCAGCACAACAATGTACTTGGCCCCTACAAAGGCGGGATTCGCTTTCATCCTGATGTTTATTTTGAAGAAGTCAAGGCCTTATCCGTTTGGATGACCATGAAATGCGCCGTGGTGGGCAGCCCCTTCGGAGGCGGCAAAGGCGGCATCACCGTAGACCCGAGAAAGATGTCTCAAAGAGAACTGGAAAAATTGGCCCGGGGGTATGTCAGGGCTGTGGCCAACAACATCGGCAGTGAAAAGGATATTCCCGCCCCCGATGTGTACACCAACGCCCAAATTATGGCCTGGATGGCCGATGAATACAGCAAAGTCAAGGGTTACAACGACCTGGGCGTAGTAACGGGCAAACCCCTCAACATGGGTGGTTCCGTGGGCCGTAACGAAGCTACTGCCAGCGGGGTTATGATCACCATCCGGGAAGCAGCTGACGCTATTGGCCTGAAGCTTTCGGAGGCCAAAGTTGCCGTTCAGGGTTATGGGAATGCCGGCAGTATTCTGGCAACACTTATTGATGGACACGGCAGCAGCATCGTGGCCGTATCCGACAGCTCGGGAGCCGCCTACAATCCTTTGGGAATGGACCCCAAAGAGCTGCTGCAGCACAAAAAAGAAACAGGTTCAGTTATCAACTTCCCCGGCAGCCAGACCCTCTCCACCGATGAGTTCTTCGCCGTCGATTGCGATATCCTGGTGCCGGCGGCCCTGGAAAACCAGATTAACGAAGAGAGGGCTGCCACCATCAAGGCTAAAATTGTGGCCGAGGCCGCCAATGGCCCCACTACTCCAGATGCAGATGAGGTACTGACGGAAAAAGGCATCCTCCTTATCCCCGACATCCTCTGCAATGCCGGCGGTGTTACCGTATCCTATTTCGAATGGGTACAGAACAATTACAGCTACTACTGGACGGCGGAAGAAGTGGCGGAGCGCCTGGAGAACACCATGGTTTGCTCCTTCAAAGAAGTTTATAACCTCTATACGGACCAGTGCAAATGCCAAACCGAGCCCGTCTCCATGCGGGACGGAGCTTACATGCTGGCAGTAACCCGGTTGGCCGACGCAATGCGGGTCCGGGGTTGGCTGGGACACCCTTAGTTGACGGAAAGGAGGGCTTCTTCAGAGTGGCCCTCCTTCAACTTCTCCTGGCATCAGGATGATAGAATGGCTCTTAAGGAGGAGACGACGGGCATGGATGATAATAACAGCAAGGCGAAAACGGTTCAGTCTGTAGAACGGGCCCTGGCCATCATGGATGCCCTGGCTCACGAAGGGTCCCCTATGAAACTCAGCTCTCTCAGTAAGCAGCTGGGTTTAAACATCAGTACCGTTCACAGGCTTTTAAATACCTTGATGGTCTGGGGGTACGTGGAGCAGGACCCCCACATGGGCAAATACCGCCTGGGAATCAAAAGCTTTGAAATAGGCAACAAAGCTCTTTACTCCCTGGACATCCGCTCCGTGGCCAAGCCATATCTCAAAAAGCTGGTGGACAAAAGCAATGAAACGGCAAACCTGGCCATCCTGGTAGAGGGTGAGGTTGTCTATATCGACCAGGTAGAAACGCACAACATTATCAAAATGTTTGCCAGGCCCGGGACCCGGGGGCCTGCTTACTGCACAGGCTCGGGAAAGGCCTTGCTGGCTGCCCTTAGCGAATATGAAATAAACCGCCTGGCCCGGGATTTTTCTTTCAAGAGCTATACCGGTAAGACCATTACCAACGTGGGCGACTTAAAAAAAGAACTGTCCCTTATCAGGAAACAGGGCTATTCCCTGGATATGGGAGAGATGGAGGAAGATGTTCGCTGCGTGGCGGCGCCCATTATTGATCACGAAGGAAAGACAATAGCAGCCATTAGCCTTTCCGGCCCCAGTACCCGGATGTCTGATCAATACCTGCGTAATGAACTGGTGCCTCTGGTTATAGATACAGCCAAACAGATCTCCCACCTGGTGGGTTGGGATGACTAGGCGCATTAAAAACCGGGGATTATATTCTTGAAATGGTTTTGTTTGTTT
>SLHK01000087.1 GCA_007136165.1 Syntrophomonadaceae bacterium | reverse complement strand
TTTTTTGTCAAAAAAATAAGAAGAACAGCAAGTTTTGCAACTTTCTGCCCTTCTTTGCCTGGAAGTATGATTAACCCTTATTTTTCTGCCAGCACCACATTGACAGCGGTGTAGTAAAGGACTGTTTTTCCTTCAAACCCGGAGTCGGTACCCACAAAGACCCACAGGTTCCCGTCAGCATCGGATTTGATTTCCAGGGGCTCACTGCTGTTGTCCAGGACTTTAAGCTCATAGACGTCAAACTCGTCATTTTCCAACTTGGCTCCGTCCCCCACAACGATAGCATTTTTGCCCCCTTCGCTTTGGGCCCCTTTATCCACATTCAGCTGGTAATAAGGCCCACCGCCAAATTCCCCTTCCACCGGCACGGGTTCCTCCGTGGAAGCTCCTACCTTGACGAAGAGGGCTTCTCCCGGAGGGCCGCCAATCCCCACTGCTCCGGCAGGGGCATCGGTGGCAAACTCTACCTCTATGACGATGGCGTAGAGGGTATTTGGTTTTAAGCCTGTCAGCTGCTTCCTCAGATACATGAAGAGATCGTCGCTGCGGTTGCTCCCCTGCAGCATAAGGCCTTTGTCCCCGCTCCTCCCCAACTCCGCCGGCAAATCCTTATGGCCAAAGTCCAACTCGTAAATATCAGGCTCATAATCCACTGGATAATCCGTAAAATCCCCCACCCATCCCTTGTCGCTATCGGAAAAATCATACTCGAATTTGAAATCATCCCCGGCCCCTTTTGTGCAGCCTGTAAAGAGAATCAGGGAGAGGGATAGAAACAGCGTCACCACCAGCACCTTCTTCATAATGCAGCCCTCCACTAAGTTTTGTCTGATTAGACGCCCGATAGCCAAATTAGTTCCTGGCCGCCGGGCCTGCCACTGTTAAGATTTCTTAAAACCCGGTGGATATTCTGGTGCTTATGATTAACACTTTGCCCTTCCATAGAGAAACCTGTAACCTTTGCAGGGCTTGATAATAGAATGTTCAGTATAGGAAGGTTGTATCCTATCCCCGCTGGCTTAAAAGGTGGTGCAGTATTACGTGCAAATAAACAAAGCAGAGCTCCTGGCCATAGCTCCTCTGGAAGACCGTTTTTCACCCGCAGAGGAGTGTTGGCATATACCCTTTTCCCTGATAACCACCGGCACCAGGACCTCTGTTGCATCTCTGACAGGCATAAAAATAAACGGAGAGCCTCTACCCCGGGATAAAGTACGTTTTCTGGAAGGCAGTTTTCGGGGCATACCCGTTATGGCAGCCGGCAGGTACCTGCTTCCGGAAGAACTGGCGGATTGGCAGCATACCCGCCTTTTGACGGAAAGGGGGCGCAAAGCTTCCCGGATGGCCATGGGCCGTTTGTCCGCCTACAACAGCAAGATATCCCTTCTGGCAGAAAAAGTGCCCCCTTTGCAGAAGGGTGCCAACGAAATGATCCTTCCCGCTTCTCTAGTTGATTTTGAAAAAGATGGATCCTTCTTCATGGAAGTACTTTTCAGCGATAGGTTAAAAAATACCTGCGGCTTTAATCTAAGGTTTACCGTAACCACTCTCCCCGGCTATCCCGCAAGCCGCCGCTGGGTTGGGGGTGACCTGCATATCCACTCCCTTTATTCCGATGGCCGCCGTACCCTTTTCCAGTTAAAAAGCCTTATGAAGGGCCGGGGCTATCACTATATTTATCTGTCTGACGGGCACCATACCAAAAGGCTTTTGGCCGAAGACTGGCAGGGTTACTGTCGGGAGGTTTACAAGAATTCCGACAGGGAACTGTCCATGTTTCCGGGAGTAGAAACGGCTGTCGGCTCCGGAGATGACGAGAAAGGGCACCTGCTGGCCTTCGGCACCAACACAAGCATAGCCGGCCTGGAGGAACATACCAAGAGCCCCCAGGATATGATCAATGCTGCCGGGAAGAATGAGCCCTCTGCCCCGTCATTCGCCGCCATAACCCATCCCCTGGGTATTTACAGGTGGAGGGATTTTTCCGTCTTCGGGCACCGGGGCATGGAGATTATGAGCGGGGCCCTCCAGTTTACCTTTAGTCTGTCCAACGGCCCCTCCAGGTTGTGGCGTAAGGAAATTAAACGCCATATGGACCAGGCCTTTTTAAAAAACAACTTCCCCGCCCCCTATACGGCAACGGACTGGCACGGATACTGGTTTGAACCGCTGCGCAGCTACGTAACATGGACCTGCCTGTCATCTAATTGGGATGAATTGGATTACCGCGGCCGCAAGGGTGCCGTAGACCGGGCCCTCTTTGCCGGGCAGGTAGTGGCCAGCCGCCGGGGTTCCCTGGGGTTCTTCAGAGTGGGGGACAGGGGTGTGGGCAGCATCATCCGTGATGTGCCGGCGGGCACACAACTGCCCCTGCATGTGGAATACCGCGCTGCCCAGGGGGGCTTGATGCATCTATATGTGATGCGCGGTAATGTGCAGGAAATCTCCTTTCGACGTAGCGGCAGCTTTTATCCGGGGCAGGTTGTGGATTGGCAGGATACCCTGACTTTCCCCGGAGGCAGGCAGTTTTACTGGCTGTACGCCGCGGGTTCCGATTACAATTACAGCAGCCCCATCTTTATCAGCGAGAATTAAAAAAGCGGCCTATTTATTAACGGGCATTAATGAATGTGCCTATCTTTTCCCAACATGGTTAACCATCTATCAGGAAGGATTCCTTTAACATTTGCCGAAATTACTTTTGAACTGGACAACCTGTGAACGAAGGGCGGAAAAAGACATTAAAAAGAAACTGCTTATTTTAATAGCTTCTCTGCTGACCCTGGCCTTTGCGGCCTTCATGCTGCTTCCCGGGACCCAAAACATACGCCATGATGTTCTTCCGGTCCTCCGGGAGACCATATCTCCCACCCTGGAGAAGGTTTACTGGAAAGTTGCCCAACAGCTGAAGGGGCAGTACCCGGAAGCCGCAGATACGGTCTTTGTGGAGGAATATGTCCGGCTAAACCAGGAGTATCGTCAGCTGGCCCGGCAGCTGCAGCGGGAGAGGGCTCAGGGAAACGAGGGCGAAAATGTTTCCGCTCTTCAGATGAGGCTTGAAGAGGTGGGGGCAGAACTCGATGCCGTAAGTCCCTTTGCTGAAGCCGTGGTGGAGCAGCAGGTGACAGAAATCATCAGGGAGGAAGGGTTGCTGCTGTTGGGAGGGCGGGTCCTGCCGCCGCCAAAGTTTGTGTTCGCCAAGTCTTATTACATTCTGGTCACTTCGCCCCGCCGGGAGATTCACCTGGAATACACGCGGCTTTTGGGCAGAGACCTCTCTTTGGCGGACCAGGAAAGGATAGAACTTGGGGTGGAAGAGGAAGACCCTGACCTGGCAGCCCTGGTTGTGCCCGTTGGGGGACTGGCCACCTTCTACCCTGCCCAGATCTATCACCGGGGAAGCATTGCCAGGCTGCTGGAAATCAGTGTCCACGAATGGCTGCACCAGTACCTTTATGTGGCCTCTCCCCTGGGACGCACCTATCTGCAGGGCGGCAGAATGCGTACCATCAACGAGACCATCGCCAATATTTTGGGACGGGAGTTGGGTGACCGGGTGTATGAGCGCTATTATGCCACTCCCGAAGAGGCGGCCCATCTGGAAGAAGCCTACAGGGAGTACCTGGAGACCCTGGCTGCCAGGCCCGACTTTGAACCCCCCGTGGAAGAGGAAGAAGGGTTTGCTTTTTCTCCCTTCATGCGGGAGACCTACCTGGAGGCAACCCGACTCCTGGAACAGGGACATATAGGCGAAGCGGAAAGCTTTCTGGAAGAAAGGCACCAGAGGCTTCTTGAAGAGGGCTACAGCATACGCCGCCTCAACCAGGCCTACTTTGCCTTTTACGGCACCTACGCCGATTCCCCGTCAGCCATTGACAATATCGGGCCTGCCCTGGCACAGCTGCGGCTTAAAACCCCATCAGCGGCAGAATTTCTCGCCATTGTAAAAGGGGTGAGCTCCTATGAGGATTTTCTTGCCGTCATGGAGGAACAAAGAATACCGCTGCCTTGAGAGGGCAACGGCTGGTAAGGCTAGTAAAATAGTGAAAAAACCAGAGCCGCCACCAGGGTGGGTACCCCCAGAAGATTAATTTCCAGGACCACCTGAAAAAGAGGGGCCTTGAAATATGTGGTGGTCAGGTAGGTGCACAGGTGGACCGGTGAACCAAGATAGCCCAGGTGAGAGCTCACATAGATAATCCCGAGTTGGGCCATCCGGGAAGAACCTCCGTCCAGGACGGGAAGCAGCAGGGGCAAAACAATCCCCAGGGCAGCAGTGCTGTTCCCAATCATGAGGCTGAACAGGTAGGGGGCCAGGATCAAGAGTATGAAGAGGGGGAAACCCCGATCCAGGATGAGGTTTACCCCGTCGGTTAAGGAGTCAGCATTTTCGATAATGGTTTTGTAGAGCATGATGGTAAAGGTGGTGGCCACCATAGACCAATCGATCCCCTGATAGAGGTACTTCCACCTTTTCTGCAGCACGGGCTTGATGGTCTCTCCCGGGGGGAGGTACAAAAACAGGGTGGAAACCACGCCTATGAGGATGGCCAGGGGCAGATAAAGGCCGAAAACCAGGTAGAGGAAAAAAACCAGGAAAAAGGGGGAGAAACTTTTTAAAAGGTCTGCCACCCGGGGCCAAAAATCTTTTTTGGAGGGCTCGGGTGTAACTTTAACAGCACGGCGAAAGCTGTATTTGAAAGAAACCGCCAGGGTGACAAAGAATGCGGGTAAGGCAAACA
>SLHK01000179.1 GCA_007136165.1 Syntrophomonadaceae bacterium | reverse complement strand
TTTCTTTGACCTGTGCATACTATTTCGACCCCCTTTACGGCACAATGGTCTATATCTGTAATTCCCTTCCTGTTTCAATATTCCCTTCGGGAAATATGTCGAATATTCGGGGAATAGTATAAAAAATTACAGCAGGGGCTGTTTATGTCCTGGCAGGACAAGTTAATGCGGAATGTTTCTTGAAGATAAGAAGGGTAAGGGCGCTTTTCAAAGAAGCAGCCACGGGGGCTTGAGGATCCCCGTGGCTTTTAAATGCACCGTTTGCTTCAATCTTTGTTATAAGAAGGGTTGTTGAATCTATGCTTTATTCGTTCCCTGGAATCCTCCCAGGTATTGGGAAAATTCCTCGCAGGCTTTCCTCAGCCCTTCCATCATGTCAACCATTTTACTGTATTGCAGCCGGAAGGTGGGGCCGCTGATGCTTATGGCGGCGATGATTTCCTGGTCGTAATTCCGAACGGGCATGGCTAAGCAGGAGAGGCCACTGCTGTATTCCTCTTCGTCCAGGGCATATCCGTCTTCCTTGACTTTTTCCAGGCGTATCGTGAGTTCGTCCAGGGAAGCAATTGTGTTGTTGGTAAAACGCTCCAGCTCTTCCCCATTTATTATCTTGCCGATCTCTTCCCTATCCATCTCACATATCAAAACCTTCCCCAGGGCTGTAGCATGCAGGGGGTCGTGCTCCCCCACGAAGAGGTTGGCTTTAACGGATACGTTCAAGGGGTCAAACTTGGAAATTATGACGGCTTTATCGCGCACGCGGATGGCCAGGTTTACCGTTTCATTGTAGCGGTCGCAGAGGTCTCGCAGAACTTTTGTGTCAAAGCTGTCCAGGTTTCGCTGACGGGGTATGGTACTGCCGATTTCGAAGAGCTTCCAGCTCAAACGGTACTTGCTGTTCCCGGAACCCTTTTCTACGAAACCGTATGCCAGAAGGGTATCCAAAATCCGGTGTACAGTACTTTTTCCTATACCCAGTTTTTCGCTGAGGGAACTTATGCCCAGGCCGTCCCCGGGGCTGTCTTTCAGGAATTCAATAATTTCCAGGGCTTTTTCTACAGTGTGGACGGGGTATTTTGGTTGGTGGGAAGTGGCACGCATAATACATCCTCCTCAACATAAGCAATTCTATTTAATAGTATCATATTCTGATTAGTAAAACAATTGACTTACCGTTTTTCCCAATCTCCTGACAAAGCTCAGAATAGCTTGTATTTGCGTTAATTAGTTAATTCTAATATACAGAACAGCATAGTAAAAATAGAAACAAATTAACTGTATAAGGAGGGAAATGGCAATGGGCGTTGAATAAACTTAAAGAATACTATTTCATTAACTATTCTGCCAACTTTCTACCAGCGGAAAAGTATTTTCCCTGGGCACTGGCAAAGCTTGCATAGGGGAGGTGGGGGATGTTTTATTTACATAACTAAACCTCCGGCTATAACCCGAGGTGCGGGGAATACTTACAAGGGACTACCCGGCGCGGCTTACGGTTAAAAGCCTCTTCTACAAAGCCGCCGCTGGAAATCAGGCCATAGCTTGGAGAGTTAGCCATTTTAGGTTCAGCAAACTTAAATTCAGGAAGGGGAGTAACATGGCAAAGAAGAAAAGTGTTCTCGATTTTTACAAGATGAAGAAGGAAGGTAAACAGGTGGCCTGGGTCACCGCCTATGATTACCCCACCGCTTCTTTTGCGGAACAGGCGGGGATGGACATGATCCTGGTGGGGGATTCCCTGGGGATGGTGATTCTGGGGCACAAAGGCACCATTCCCGTCACCATGGAAGATTGCATATCCCACTGCCAGGCTGTAAGGCGCGGGGCGCCCCAGACCTGGGTGGTGGGGGATATGCCCTTCGGCTCGTACCAGCTCTCCGATGAACAGGCGGTGGAAAACGCCGTCCGGTTTTTGAAGGAAAGCGATGTTGACTGTATTAAGCTGGAGGGAGGCGTCCGGGTAGAAAGCCGCATCAGGGCCATATCCAACGCCGGAATACTGGTCATGGGGCACATAGGGCTCACACCCCAAAGTTCCGGGGTGCTGGGAGGATTTAAGGCCCAGGGAAGAGATATCGGCAGTGCCCGGGATGTAATTAAAGACGCCCTGGCCGTAGAGAAAGCGGGAGCCTTTTCCCTGCTGGTGGAGGCGGTGCCCCCCATTCTAACGAAGTTCATAACGAGGAAGTTAAAAATACCCGTTTACTCTATAGGCGCCGGCGAAGCCGACGGCCAGCTCATCATCAGCAGCGATATGCTGGGCAAGTTCCAGGCCTTTACCCCTAAATTCGTGAAAGTATATGCCAACGTGGCCGAGGTGGAAACCACCGCCTTTAAAAAGTACGTGGAAGAAGTGAGGGAAGGAGTTTTCCCCACTGATGAGCATGTTTATCAAGCATTGGACAGCGATGATGACTTTGAAAAACTCTTCCGGGAGTTTGAATAGAAAGGGAGGGAATTTAAGAAATGGCATTCGACAAAATAGAACAATTTATCAGTGAAAAAACGGACTTCCCCTTGAAGGACAGGTACGACGTGCCGGCTTCCAAGATTACTTTTCCGGGAGGTGCCCACTACCGCATGGAGATTCCCGGTATCGAGGGGGTTTCCAACTTCGAGTCCATGCTGGTTGAAGCGGAAAAACGAAACCTGCCCATCCACAGGGTTATAGGTACCGTGGGGGGATCGGCCCTCCTGGACAGCCAGGAGCTGAAAGAATATGCCCGGATAGGGGCGGAGAGCAAGACGGAAGTACTCCTAAACCCCGTTCCCAGCCGGGGTTGGGATACGGGCCGGCAGTATGTCACCTCCGAGGGGTTTGTGTCGGGCATGCGCATCCGGGGGCACGACAACCTTTATTACTGGCTGAAGGAATTCGACCGCTGCCTGGAGGCCGGCATCCGGGGCTTCTTAATCCCCGACGAGGGACTGCTCTACCTCCTGGGCGACATGCGGAAGGAGGGCGCCATCCCCAAAAATGTGAAGTTCAAGGTTTCGGTTTTTGCCGGCCATGCCAACGGGATAGGCGGCAGGCTCCTGGAGGAGCTGGGGGCCGACAGCTTTAACCCCCTGGCGGATCTCTCCTTGCCCATGCTGGCTTCCATCCGGAGTGTGGTGAATATCCCCCTGGATGTCTACATGAGCATTGTGGATTCCATGGGAGGGCATCAGCGCCAGCTGGAGTCGGCGGAGATTGCCCGCATCTGTTCCCCGGTGTATTTCAAGTTTGAACCCGGCAAGAATGAGTGCGACCTTTACAATGCCTGGAAGGAGTTCTCCTACCTGGATTTCCTGGTGAAGGAAAAGGTGAAGTATGCCGATATCTGCCGGGAGTGGTGTGAAAAGAGCGGCTACGGGCTGGTCTTTAATGACAGCCGGGAGGATCTCTCCATTCCGGAGCCGTAAAATGTGCCGGGGCTTACGGGATTGAAAACAAAAAAGGGGGGTATCAAGTGAGCGGCAATCCCTTTGAAACAGCATTGGTCACCTTGAGGGAGGCCAGTGAAATAGCAGGAATTGATAAAGATGTGGTCCGGATCCTCAGCGTGCCTAAGAGAATCTTTGAGTTCACCATCCCTATGAAGATGGATGACGGACGGCTGGAAATCTTTACGGCTTACCGGGTCCATTACAACGATGCCCTGGGGCAGGTGAAAAACGGCACCCGGTTTGTTCCCGACCTGGATCTGGATACCGTAAAGGCCCTGGGGTTCTGGATGACCATCAAGCATGCCGTGGGAGGAATCCCGGCGGGGGGCGGCAAGGGAGGCATCAGGGTGGACCCCGGCAAGCTCTCCGAAGATGAGCTGGAGCGCCTTACCCGGGCCTTTATCCGGAAGCTGCCCATGAAGGGGGCCTGGGTGGATATACCCGGAGCAGATATCGGCACTTCCGCCAAAACCCAGGCCTGGATGCTGGATGAGTATGAAGAGATCATGGGCTTTCACAGCCCGGCGGCCATAAACGACAAACCCGCCGATGTCAGCGGCACCCTGGGGAGCGCCGAAGCTACCGGTACCGGCGTCTTCCATATAACCATGGAAGCCGTCCGGGATGCGGGGATATCCCCGGGAGCTGCCGTGGCCATCCAGGGCTTTGGCAGTGTGGGCAGCGTGGCGGCCCAACTCCTGCACCAGGAGGGGTTTAAGGTGGTGGCCGTCGGCGATATTTACGGCGGTATTTATAGTAAGGATGGAATTGATGTGCCGGGACTGCTGGAGTATGTGGACCGGACGGGTAAAGTACCGGGCTTTCCGGGCGGGGAGCGGGTATCAAACCAGGAGCTTTTGGAGCTGGATTGTGATATTCTAATTCCCGCAGCGGTGCAGAGCGTTATTACCTCTGACAATGCCGCCAGGGTCAAGGCGCGGCTCGTCATTGAGGCTGCCAACGGCCCGGTGACCCCCGAGGGGGATAAAATTCTGCAGGAAATGGGTGTGCACATTGTCCCCGACGTGCTGGCCAACTGCGGCAGTGCCATAGTCTGCAGCTTTGAGCGAATCCAGGGGTTGACCGATGATTACTGGGACCTGGAAAGAGTTATGGCTAGATTGAAAGAGAGAATGGCAAAGGCTTACAACGAAACAACCGCTGCAGCTGCAAAGAGAAATACTTCCCTGAGAAATGCGGCCTGGATCAATGCCCTGGAAAAGCTGAGCAGGGCCATAAAGGCCAGGGGATGGGTGTAAGCTTCCAAAACCTTAAGCTGCGGACCGCTGCCGGGCAAAGGCCCGGCAGCTTTTT
>SLHK01000079.1 GCA_007136165.1 Syntrophomonadaceae bacterium | reverse complement strand
GTTTCAAGCCATGGAGGGGCTTATTTACAACTTAAACAGCATGCATTCCCGGGCCGGCGCCCAGGTAACCTTTTCTTCCCTGAACCTGGGCACCGACACCTCCCCGGAAGGCCGCATGGTCACCGGGGCCATCCTGCAGGCCTTTGAAAAAGGCCTGGGCAGGGGGGAAAGCCCCATCTTCCCCAACCTGGTCTTTCGGGTTAAAGAAGGGGTCAGCCTGAACCCGGGGGATCCCAACCACGACCTCTTCCAGAAGGCCCTGAAGGTGGCCTCCCGCCGTTTGAATCCCACCTTTAGCTTCATGGATGCCTCCTTTAACGGGCCCTACGGCGACGAAGTCTCCTACATGGGGTGCAGGACCCGCACCATCAGCAACCGCCACGGGGAGGAAATTTCTGCGGGCCGGGGAAATATCGCCCCCGTCTCCCTGAACCTGCCCCGGGTGGCCCTTAAGGCCCGGACGGAGAACCTCTTTTTTGTGGAACTGGACAGGCTGCTGCGGTTGGGAGTCAATCAACTCCTGCATCGCTTCGAGGTCCTTAGCAATCTAAAAGCCCGGGACCTGCCTTTTCTCATGGGCCAGGGGCTTTACATGGATTCTGCGGGCCTGAAGGAAGGGGATTCCATCCGGGAAGCCATTAAGCACGGTACCCTGGCCATAGGGTTTATCGGCCTGGCGGAAACCCTTTTAGCCCTGACGGGCAGGCACCACGGGGAAGACCGGGACGCCCTGGGCCTGGGGTTGAATATCGTCCGCCACATACGCAAACGGGTGGACCAGTTTTCCGGGGAATACGACCTGAACATAGTCCTCTACGGTACGCCGGCGGAAGGGCTTTCCGGCCGCTTTATCTCCCAGGACCAGGAGATTTTTGGCCGGATACCGGGGATTACCGACAAGGATTTCTATACCAACTCCTTTCATGTCCCCGTAAATTACGCCATGCCCCTCTTTGAAAAAATCGCCATTGAGGGAAAATTCCACAGCCTGTGCAATGCCGGCCACATATCCTATGTGGAGCTGCCCTCTCCTCCCCTGGGGAACCCGGGGGCGGTGGAAAAAATTATTCGCCATATGGCCGCTTCCGATGTGGGTTATGGAGGGATTAACTATCCCGTTGACGAATGTTGTAGTTGTGCCCATACCGGCATCCTGGCCGGGGACTGCCCCCAATGCGGCAGCGGGGAGATCCGGCGCATCCGCAGGATTACCGGGTATTTGTCCACGGTGGACCGCTTCAATGCCGCCAAGGTGGCGGAACTGAAGTCGCGAAGGCCCCACTGGTTCTAGGGGGGGCGGAAAAATGCAAGGCATAAAACTGGCGGGTATTGCTTATGACAGCGTTAGCGACGGGCCCGGTATCCGGCTGGTGCTTTTTGCCCAGGGGTGTGACCACCGCTGTCCCGGATGCCACAACCCCGCCGCCTGGGATTTTTCCGGGGGTACCTTGTACACCGTCCCGGAGCTTTATGCCCTGGTTAAAGAATACGGTTATGTGGACGGGGTCACCTTCTCCGGGGGGGAGCCCTTTTACCAGGCGGCACCCCTGGCGGCCCTGGGCAGGCAGATCAGGCCAAAAGGGTATAATATAGTTACCTACTCCGGTTTTCACTTTGAGGAAATCCTGGCCCGGTCCGGGGGGGACAGGGGGTGGAGAGACCTGCTGGGGGTGACGGATATCCTGGTGGACGGCCCCTTCCTTCTGGCTGCCAGGGACGCCGGCCTGCCTTTCAGGGGCTCGGCCAACCAGCGCTTGATCGATGTGCCCCGTTCCCTGAAGACGGGCCGGGCCACCCTCATAAAAGGATGATTTGATGGATTACTGCCTGAATTCCCATAAGGGTTTCCGGACCCTGCATTTTCCGGCCCTTAAGGTTCCCGGCACGGGCCACGGCTTTACCTCGCGGCAGGGGCCCGGCGACAGCCGGGACGCCTTTGCATTTTTAAATATGGGGCTGCGTACGGGGGAAGACCCCCGCCTTGTTAAAAAAAACCACCGCCTTTTCCTGGAGGGGGTGGGCCTGGGGGGCTCCCCCCTGGTTACGGGGGAGCAGGTCCACGGTTCCCTGGTGGCGCAGGTGGCCCCTTCCCGGGATTTCCGGGTGGTTCCCGGTGCCGACGGCCTGGTTACCGACGGGGAAGGGGTGGTTTTAAGCCTTTTTTCCGCCGACTGTGCCCTGGTCTTTTTGGTGGACCGCCGGGGCCGGGCCGTGGGCATTGCCCATGCCGGCTGGCGGGGGGCGGTGGCGGGTATCGCCGGCGAGGCCGTCCGCAAGCTTAAGGAAGGGTTTGGCAGCCAACCCCGGGACCTGCTGGCGGGAATCTCCCCCTGCATAGGGGCATGCTGCTTTGAGGTCAGGGATGATGTGGTCGGGGCCTTGAGGGAGGCGGGCCTGCCCGAAAAGGAACTGCTGACCCCCGCCCCTGGGGGGGACAGCTGGTACCTGGACCTGAAAGCCCTGAATATTTGGCAGCTGCGCCGGGCAGGGGTGCCGGCGGGCAGCATTTTCAGCACCTCCCTGTGCACCTCCTGCCGGCGGGACCTGTTTTATTCCTATCGCAGGGATAAGGGGATTACGGGAAGAATGATGGGGTATATATATGTGGAGAGAAAGGGCCGGTAAACATGACGGGTAAAGATACGCTTTTAACCCGGGGCAGGCGGGTTTCCGGGGATAGGGAGGAAAAAATCCTTAAGATTTTGCGGGTGCTGGTAATCCTTCTGGCCCTGCGGCTCCTCTGGGGTTTTGCCGGGGTTCACGTCTTATCCCTGCTCCTGAAGACGGAGGTTATGCAGGGGAGCTATTTCCACCATCAAATTCCGGTGAAGGGCTTACTGGGTTTTAAGGAAACGGTGGTTACCAGCAGCCGGGGGGGGACCCTTACCTGGCTGCTGGAGGAGGGGCGCCGGGTGGCCGTGGGGGAAGCAGTGGCCAGGGTTGTCCCGCCCCAGGGGGGGGAGTACATCCTTAAGGCCCCCGTGGCGGGCCTTTTGTCCCCTTACATAGACGGGCTGGAGGGCCTGGTGTACCCCCATCAGGGATGGGTGCCCCAAAAAGAGGTTTTCTCCTCCCTGGAACCCACCCCCCAGGGTTTCGCCCCGGAAGAGGAAGTCCCCCCGGGCAGCCCCGTATTTAAAATTATAAATAATTTTACCTGGTACTTTACCCTGGTCCTCCCCCGGGAGGAGGCGGCCCTCCTGGAAGAAGGGGGGGGGCTTATGGTGGAATTTGACTTCTCCGGGGAAGTTTATCCCGTTGACCGCATGGCGCGGCATGACCTGGGGGAGGCCCATGAATTTGTCACCCTGTCCCTTTCCCGGGATGCCGGGGACTTTTACCGCCGCCGCTGGGAAGAGGCCCGCCTCATCTATGACCGGGAGAGGAGTACTATCGTTCCCGCCGGGGCTGTGGTGGAAAAAGACGGGGTCAAAGGGGTGTACCGCCTGGCCCGCAAGACCATTATTTTTGTGGAAATTGAAATCCTGGGGGAACAAATGGATGGAGAGGGCCTGGCCGTCCTCGGTTTGGAGCCCGGCTGGGAAATTGTCACCAATCCCCGTTTTTTTCGGGAAGGCCAGAGATTTTAGGGAGATTGCCCTTTACTCCAGGGGCATAAGAGGATAAAATAACCAAAGGAGGACTTGGGATGGGCATTCCTGCCAATATTCAGATGGTCAGGGACGCGGTGAGGCAGGCAGCGGCCCGGTCCAACCGGGACCCGGGGGACATTACCCTGGTGGCTGTCTCCAAAACCGCCGGGCTTGAGGAAATCAGGGAGGCCTATGACCTGGGGTTGAGGCATTTCGGCGAAAACCGGCTTCAGGAGGCAATGGATAAGATACCCCGGTGCCCGCCGGATATCGCGTGGCATTTTATCGGCCACCTGCAGACCAATAAAGCTAAGGGGGTCCTGGAGGGTTTCTCCCTCATCCATTCCCTGGACCGCTACCGGCTGGCCAAGAGGTTGAGCAGCCTGGCGGCGGCAGCGGAGAGGACCGTCCGGGTCCTGGTGCAGATAAACATCGCCGGCGAGGCCGCCAAATTTGGGCTTCCTCCCGGGGAAACGGAGGGTTTTATCCGGGATATCGGGCCTTTACCCGGCCTGGAGGTGGTGGGGCTTATGGCCATGGCCCCTTTTGCCCCGGACCCGGAGGAAAGCAGGCCCTATTTCAGGGACATGAAGGCCATCTTCGATTCCCTTCAGCAGGTCCCGGGTGTTAATCTCGAAATTTTGTCCATGGGCATGAGCGGCGATTTCACGGTGGCCGTGGAAGAAGGTGCCACCATGCTCAGAATCGGCAGCCTCATTTTTGGTTCGCAATCAAACGATTGAGGAGGTTCAACCTTGGTCAAAATATGGGAAAGGATACTGCTTTTTCTGGGGTTAGCGGAGGAAGAAATGGAATACCCGGAGCAGGGGAAAGACCACGAACCCCTGCCGGGAGAGGAACCGGCTGCGCCCCCCCGCAAGGGCAAGGTGGTGAGCCTGCATTCCGGCAAAAACCAGCGGGTCATTATCTTGAAGCCGGAGGACTTTGGCGAGGCAAAAACCATAGCCGACCATATGCGGCACCGCCGGGCCGTGGTGGTAAACCTGGAACATGCCGGCCTGGATGAAGCCAAAAGGCTTTTGGACTTTATCAGCGGTACCGCCTATGCCCTAAACTGCAATGTGGTAAAGGTCAGCGAACACATCTTTATTTTTTCACCGGATAATATCGAGCTTACGGCGGAGTTCAAAAAGGATATGGCGGAAAAGGGGATTTACTATTCCGAGGACAAGCAGCTGTAGCGGCTGGAGGAAGGCTTC
>SLHK01000128.1 GCA_007136165.1 Syntrophomonadaceae bacterium | reverse complement strand
GCATCCCTGATGTCCTTTCCATCTACAACGACATCTTCATGTACGGCGCCTCGGAGGAATTTCTCCGTATGTATGGCCGGATGAAAGAACTCGAAATGGATGCTTCCCTGTGCAGCCGGTGCGGCCAGTGCCTGGAGGCCTGCCCCCAGCAGATCCCCGTCACCGAAATCCTCCAGGAAGCAGAGGAGTATTACCAGGGTAAGGCGTGAAAGGGGGACAGGTGTCCTGTCCCCCTTTTCTGTTTTCCGGAAAACCAAAAAAGACTGAATGGGGCAAGGTGTTGTTTCCCTGTCCCTGAGTCAAGATACCTGTTCCTTCTTTGGAGGAGGTGTTTATGATGAATGCGGAGGGCAGCATCATCGAATGGCTGCTGGCGGGGGATGTTTCCATCCAGTACCAGACCCACCGGGACCTGCTTGGTTCCGGCAGTTCTGTCTTAATGCCTTTACAGTCTCGTATCGCTGAAGAGGGATGGGGCGCGCGTTTCCTTGCCTGCCGGAGCTCCCGGGGCCACTGGGGGAAAAAATACTATCAGCCCAAATGGACCTGCACCCACTACACCCTTTTGGATCTGAAAAACCTGGGCCTGTCCCGGGACAATCAAGCTGTCAAAGATACCCTGGAGAGAGTTTTCCCTGCTGAAAAAGGCGAGGATGGAGGCATCAACCCCTTTGTCACCGTCAAGGATAGCGATGTTTGTTTAAACGGCATGGCCCTGTCCGTCGCTGCCTACTTTGGTGTGAGCGAAAATGACTTGCTCTCGGTCGTTGACTTTATTCTCTCCCAGGCCATGGAGGACGGGGGTTTTAACTGCCATTCCAACCGGGGCGGCGCAAGACACAGCTCCCTGCATACCACCCTCTCCGTACTGGAAGGTTTTTTGGCCTACAGAGAAGAGGGTTATACCTACAGGCTGCCGGAAATAAAGGAAGCTGAAGAGAGGGGGCGGGAATTTATTCTCCAGCACAGACTGTATAGATCGGACAAGACGGGGGCGGTCATCAGCAAAAAATTTTTGCCGCTCTTTTATCCTGCCCGCTGGCATTACGACATTCTTCGAGCCCTGGACTATTTCCAAAAGGCCGGTGCTCCCTATGACGACAGGATGCAGGATGCCATGGTTGAGATTTACAAAAAAAGAAGCCCTGACGGACACTGGCTCCTGCCCGCCGGGCATAAGGGAAAACTTCATTTTGCCATGGAAGAGCCCGGAAGGCCCAGCCGCTGGAATACCCTGCGGGCCTTACGGGTCTTAAAACATTATGAGCCCGGTTTTCAATCCGCCGACCTCCGTAAAAGAATTTGAAAACCTGAGATGGAAAGGTCAGATGCTGATCCCGAAAGGTTCGCGTAAACGGCTCTACCATAATTGTTGCCTTGGAAGCACGAAGAGCAAAGGAAAGAGGTTACAGCCTGTCAGGGCATTATCATCCTGTCAATTTGTTTTGCGTACTTTTCACCGAAAGATCTCTTCCAGATATTTTGCTTCTGCTTCTCCTCCGTGGAAACATAATAAATTAAGCTCTGCAGTTCAATGCTGAAGTCCACGTTCTGCAGGTAAATACCTTCGGGAACCTCCAGTTTTGTGGGAGCAAAATTGAGGATTGCATTGATACCGCAACCTACCAGTTCCTTGACAATAT
Organism: Syntrophomonadaceae bacterium; assembly: GCA_007136165.1. Lineage (GTDB taxonomy): Bacteria > Bacillota > Dethiobacteria > PWVN01 > PWVN01 > PWVN01. Next base: position 3,171 of record SLHK01000128.1, on the reverse strand, counting down.
CTTTGGCAGAGGTGGCAGGGACGGTAATCATGGCTACCTTAACTTTTTTATCATTTATTACACGGGGCATCTCTGAAAGGGGCAGTACTTCCTGGTGAATAATTTTTGTGCCGATAACCTGCGGGTCCAAATCGAAAAGCCCCACAATATCAACATAGGGGTTCTTGGTCATGTTGTATCGGCTCAGGGCGCTTCCCAGGTGCCCCATTCCCACCACGATAACGGGGGTTTTCGTGTTCAGCCCAATAATGTTTAAAATTTGCTGGCGCAAATAGGACACATCATAACCCGTCCCCCGGGTGCCAAAGGCACCGAAGTTCGTCAGGTCTTTGCGGATTTGCTCAGCGGTGAACCCCGTTTCCTCGCTGAGTTCGCGGGATAAAACAATTTCTCGGTCCCGGCGTATCAGGTTATCCAGGACGCGCAGATAGACCGGCAGGCGTTTAACCACCATTTTGGGGACCTTCTGTTGCATCAGCCATTACCTCCTTCAGAGTGGTCTTTGGACCCTTAAGAATATTTATCAGAAATTTCTTTATATATATATTTTAACGCTTTTTCCTCCCTTTGTCTTGGTTAATTGCGGAAGATATAGTTGGTACAAATGTACCGGGGTACCGGCATACCGGGGTGTTCCGGCTTGAAATGTTTACTTACTCAAGTTAACATAACTGGGGTCAGGCTTGAGATATTTACTTCCTGCTCCGGCCCTATAATTTAACTGTGCGTATTCTCTTGGGCCGGGATATCTCTCGGGCCGGCATTATTCGGCCGGACTTGAAAAAATGATTATTTCGGAATACAATAAATCCACTGGGCATCTGCCATGAAATACCCTGGAAACAACTGGCTTGACGCCTCATCCTCATTTCGCCCGGAGGCAGAACCGGGAGCAGAAGATGGGGCGGAAGAATATCAGTTTTATGTAGAATGAGAGGTTTAGCATGACCCGACATTCCGTGATTAAGGGCGCATTAATACTGTCAATAACAGGTTTTGGCGTCCGCTTCGTAGGGCTGGGGTTGAGAGTGGTTTTAAACTCTTTTATCGGGGATGAGGGCCTCGGCCTCTACGGGGCCGCTTATCCTATATACAGCACTCTTCTGGCTTTGTCTACGGCGGGGATTCCTGTGGCCATATCAAAACTTGTGTCCCAACACATGACGGTGAAGGATTATCAGGGGGCTTACAGGGTATTCCTGCTGTCTCTATCCCTGGTAACCATGAGCGGGTTGATCATTAGTATTATCATGTTTATGAGCGCCCCCTACCTTGCCCAACATATTGTCAAGGACCCCAGGGCTTTTTACCCTATTGCCGCCATTGCCCCTGCTGTTTTTTTTGCGGCTGTCATGTCATGTTTTCGCGGGTTTTTCCAGGGGCAGCAGCAGATGATGCCGACGGCCGTATCGCAAATATTTGAGCAGCTCTTCAGGGTGGGCGCCGCCCTCTTTCTGGTAGTTTTATTGCTGCCCCTGGGCCTGGAATTTGCAGCTGCGGGAGCTACTTTTGGTGCTGCAGCGGGAGCTGTGGCAGGTTTGTTGGTATTATTGCTCTTATTCTTCAGGGGCCGCAGCAGTTTTATGGCCGGGATGGCCCGGCAGCAAAGGGCGAAACATCCAAAGAACGGGGAAACCCTCCGCAGCATCCTTTACCTTTCCATTCCCATCACCCTCAGCCACCTGGTAATCCCCTTGCAAAGCCTCATCGACCTCTTCACTGTCCACTTTCGGCTGGAGGAAATCGGGTTCGATGAGAGCCGCAGGCTGGCCCTTTACGGGCAGCTTACAAATATTGCGGCACCCATCATCCATATCCCGCAAATACTGACGGTGGCATTGGCCGTCAGCCTGCTTCCCGCCATCTCCGAAGCTTCCGCATTGAACAACAGGGGCATGATTCGCTTCCGGGCGTCTCTGGCTTTACGGCTGAGTTTTTTGTTGGGCTTGCCCTCTGCCGTAGGCATTTTTATCCTGGCAGAGCCCCTTACAATGCTGCTGTTTCAAAACCAGGAGGCGGGCAGGCCCCTTGCCTATATGTCCCTGGCCGTTTTGTTTATTGCCCTGTATCAGACTTCCTCGGCCATTCTCCAGGGGTTGGGCAAAACCCACATCCCCCTCGTTAACCTGACCGTTGGAGCCGTGACAAAGATTTTGTGCAACTGGTTCCTGGTTGCTATTCCGGCCCTTAACATAAACGGGGCGGCTGTTGGCTCAGTGGCCGGCTTTTTTGTCTCGTCAACCCTCAACCTGTATCATATACGTTCTTTGACGGGACTCAGGCTGGATTATATGAGGACTTACATCAAACCTGTAATTTCAGGCATATTTATGGGGGTAGTCGTATATTTAAGTTATACATATTCTCTGGCTGGCCTGACGGAACCGGCAGGTTTACTCTCTTTCAGTTTATCCAATGCCGTGGCCACCCTGGGTTCCGTAGCCCTGGGGATTGCTTCCTATGGCCTTGCTCTCTTTGTCCTGGGCACCTTGGATAGAGAGGATCTGCTGTTGATCCCACGATACGGCCCTTTTATTCTGCAGTTGGCCTTAAGGCTCCGGCTGCTTAAATAAAAAGGAACAGAAACAAAACCGACGTTACTGCTGCTCCTCATACTCTGTCCGGTTCTGTGCACCCAGAATCAGAAGGTACCTGCTAAACACCTTGATGGCCCCTGTTATGACACGGTATAATATATACAGATAAATCAAGCCTGATCCCAAAAGTAACTCAATAACTCAAGCCTGACCCCAGAGGAGGTTTTTATATGATTACCCGCAGGGATTTTTTGAAAAAAGTTGGTTGGACGGGGGGCGGCGGGCTGCTTCTCTTTTCCCTGGGCGCGGGTTTTTTAAAGGCCTGCGGTTGGGCGGAGGAGACGGAGGAGCAAAAGGAAGAAGAGGCAAAGGTAGAGGAAACCTGGGAGCCTGCCTATGCGAAGCTGGAAGCGGAGGGGAAGCTGGAAGAACGAATTGAAGAGGCCTACGGGATAATGGAGAATTGCCGGCTTTGCCCCCGGCGCTGCAGCGTAAACCGCCTGGAGGGCGAATTAGGTTTCTGCCGGGGGCCCAAAAAGGCCATGGTGTATGTGGCTCAACCCCATTTCGGCGAAGAGCTGCCCCTGGTGGGCTTTGGCGGCTCCGGCACCATCTTTTTCTCCAACTGCAACCT
>SLHK01000217.1 GCA_007136165.1 Syntrophomonadaceae bacterium | reverse complement strand
TTCTCGTCGTAATCGGCCAGGGTCTCCAGTAATTTTTCCCTATATTCCCTGGCAACATTCAGCATATCTTCGGGAATATCCGTTTCATCGCTGCGGGCACCCAGGTCATCGGTGTAAATGACGGATTTCATCCGGACCAGATCCAAAATACCCTGGAAGTTTTCCTCCACCCCTATGGGCAACTGGACGGGGATAACATTGGCCCCCAGCTTTTCCCGCATCATCTTGACAACATTGAAAAAGTCTGCCCCGGCGATATCCATTTTATTGACATAAGCAATGCGGGGAACCCGGTATTTCTCGGCCTGGCGCCAGACTGTCTCCGTCTGAGGCTCAACACCGCCCTTGCCGCAGAAGACACCGACGGCCCCATCCAGTACCCTGAGAGAACGTTCCACCTCCACAGTGAAGTCTACGTGCCCGGGTGTATCGATAATGTTAACCCGGTGGTCTTTCCACATGCAGCTGGTAGCGGCGGAGGTGATGGTGATCCCCCGCTCCTGCTCCTGGACCATCCAGTCCATGGTAGCAGCGCCGTCGTGGACTTCCCCCAGCTTGTGGACACGGCCGGTATAAAAAAGGATCCTTTCAGTGGTGGTGGTTTTCCCGGCATCGATATGAGCCATGATTCCTATATTCCTCGTCTTGTTAAGGATAAGTCCCGTCGTCACAAAGTTCCCCCCTTTCCCGTAAAATCAAAAACCTCTACCAGCGATAATGGGCAAAAGCCTTGTTGGCTTCGGCCATCTTGTGGGTGTCTTCCTTTTTCTTGACGGTGGTGCCCACGTTGTTGGCCACATCCATAAGTTCTCCCGCCAGGCGCTCGGACATGCGCTTTTCCGTCCTCTTGCGGGCAAATCCGACAATCCAGCGGATGGCCAGGATGTTCCTCCGGTGGTGGTTGACTTCCACCGGCACCTGGTAAGTGGCGCCCCCAACCCGGCGGGGCTTTACTTCCAGCACCGGCCCGGCATTGCGGATGGCATCTTCAAAGACTTCCAGGGGGTTCCTTCCCGTTTTCTCCCGGATAATCTCGAAGGCATCGTAGAGGGTGGCCTGGGCCACGCTTCGCTTCCCCTGGTACATGAGTTTATTTATAAATTTTGCCACCAGCTTGCTCTTGTAAATGGGGTCCGGTAAAATATCCCGTTTAGGCACGGGGCCTTTTCTCGGCATCCGACATCCTCCTTCCTGAAGGTCAATCTCAAAAACTACTTGGGCCTTTTGGTCCCGTATTTGGAACGCCCCTGTTTCCGGTTTTCCACTCCCGATGAGTCCAGGGCACCTCTGATTAAGTGATACCTGACCCCGGGGAGGTCCTTTACCCTACCCCCCCTGACCAGGACTACAGAGTGTTCCTGGAGGTTGTGGCCTATTCCGGGAATATAGGCGGTAACTTCCATACCGTTTGTCAGGCGGACCCGGGTGATCTTCCGCAGTGCAGAGTTGGGTTTTTTCGGTGTGGTGGTGGAAACCCGGGTGCATACTCCCCTTTTTTGGGGTGCGGATTCCAACGCCGGCGCCGTTGATTTTTTCTTGATGACTTTCCTGCCCTGTTTCACCAATTGGTTGAGTGTCGGCACGCACAAGCACCTCCTTCCGGCTAAAATTTAATCTTCCAGAATGGCCACCACGGAGGCCCCTACCTTGATGCCGCAGGCCTTGCCCAAAGAAGCCATGTCCTCTGCCGTAAAAACCCTGACGCCCCTGCCGGCACATTCCTTGAGCACCGGTTCCTTCACCTTTTCATCGGCGTTCTCGGCCACGATTACCTTCCTTGCTTCGCCGCTTTTAAGAACCCGCAGGGTTTGTTTCTGGCCCACTACTTTCCGGGAGGCTTGTGATACCTCATCCAGGATCATGAATAAACCTCCTAAAAATCGGCACTTATTTTGACACACTCAAAAATTTTATCATCCCCGGGGGGTTATGTCAATATTTTTACCAATTTATTTAGAAAAAACCTGCTCCAGGCGGAGGCCAGGGGGCAAACCCCCCGGCCCGAATCCTTACAGTTCCTCAAATATACCGGCCTCATCTTCCTCCAGGTCCTTCATGTCCGGGGCAGTCTCTTCATCCCGGAGGGTTTCCTCTCCTGCTTCCCCTTCTTCTGCAGGCATGGCACTCTCCTCCACCTCGTAATTAGGGGTGTTGACATTGATGCTGCGGTACCGGTTCATCCCGGTGCCGGCGGGAATCAGTTTGCCGATAATAACGTTTTCCTTAAGCCCCATGAGGGGGTCGTCCTTGGCTTTGATGGCCGCCTCCGTCAGCACCCGGGTGGTTTCCTGGAAGGAAGCCGCCGAGAGGAAGGAATCGGTGGCCAGGGACGCCTTGGTAATTCCTAAAAGAACAGGCCGGGCGGTGGCTTCCCGCAGCCCCTCTTCCCGGGCTTTATTGTTAACCTCTTCGAAGACGAAGGAGTCCACCAGGCCCCCGGGCAGCAGGTAAGTATCGCCTGCGTCCTCCACCTTCACCCGCTTGAGGACCTGCCTGATGATGACCTCGATATGCTTGTCATTGATATCCACACCCTGCAGGCGGTACACCCGTTGGACTTCCTGCAGGAGATAAAGCTGCACGCCCCGGACCCCCTTGACCTTCAATAGGTCATGGGGATTCACCGAGCCTTCCGTCAGTTCATCGCCGGCATTGATGAAGTCGCCGTCTTTCGCCTTCAGGCGGGCTCCGTAGGGAATCAAATAGGTTTTTTCCTCACCGTGTTCCGGGATTACCTTGATTTCCCGCTTGTAGCGGCTCTCTTTGGTCTGGATGGTGCCGCTGATCTCACTGATGATGGCCAGGCCCTTGGGCTTGCGGGCCTCGAAGAGCTCCTCCACCCGGGGCAAACCCTGGGTGATATCATCGCCGGCCACCCCGCCGGTGTGGAAGGTGCGCATGGTGAGCTGGGTACCGGGCTCGCCGATGGATTGGGCGGCGATGATGCCCACCGCTTCTCCCACGTCCACCAGGCCGCCGGTGGCCAGGTTGCGACCGTAACAGCGGACACACACCCCATAGCGGGTACGGCAGGAGGATATGGAACGGATATGGATCTGGCTTATGCCGGCTTCCGTGATTTTATCCGCATCGTCTTCCTGAATCATCTGGTTTTCCCTGGTGATGACCTCCCCCGTTTCCGGGAGTACGATATCTTCCCGGGCAAACCGGCCCACGATGCGGGACGGGAGGTCTTCAATAACTTCATCACCGTCGGTGATATCGGAAACCCAGACACCGTGGGAGGTGCCGCAGTCCTCTTCCCGGACGATAACATCCTGGGACACATCCACCAGGCGGCGGGTCAGGTAACCCGAGTCCGCCGTCTTTAAAGCCGTGTCCGCCAGGCCCTTCCGGGCGCCGTGGGTGGAGATAAAATACTCCAGCACCGTCAGCCCTTCCCGGAAGTTGGCCTTGATGGGCAGGTCGATAATGCGGCCCGAGGGGTCGGCCATGAGGCCCCGCATCCCCGCCAGCTGGGTAATCTGGGAGACGTTACCCCGGGCTCCCGAGTGGGCCATCATATAGATGGGGTTAACCTTATCCAGGTTAGCCATGAGGGAATCGGTTATCTCATCCTTGGCCTTGCTCCAGAGGTCAATGACCTGGTCATAGCGCTCGTCTTTGGTAATCAAGCCCCGGCGAAACTGGCGTTCGATTTTTTCCACCGCTTCTTCCGTGGCCTGGATAATTTTCTGTTTGTTCTCCGGGACCACAATATCATCGATGGCCACGGTAATGCCGGCCCTGGTGGCATAGTGGAAACCCAGAAACTTAACCTTATCCAGGATTTCTGTGGTCTTGGTGCTCCCGTACCGGCGAAAGATCTGGGCGATAATAATTCCGGCAGAAGCCTTCTTCAAGGCTTCCCGGCCGGGGGTGTTCCTGATGATGTCCTCAAACTTTTCCTCCGGCGACACGGTATTGCCATCGGTATGGCTGTACTCCTCGGAAAAGTCCCCGTTCACATAGGCAAAGTCCTCGGGAAAGATGTCATTGAAAACAATTTTCCCCGCCGTGGTCATGAGAAGTTTTTTATTCCCCCTTACCAGGATATCCTGGGGTTCAAAGGACTTTTTGCTCCGGGTCACATCTACCGCCACCCGGGCATGCAGGTCCACGTTTCCCGTTTCATATGCCATGATGAGGTCATCGGGGCAGGAGAAGTACTTGCCCTCCCCCCGGGCCCCTTCCTTTTCCAGGGTCAGGTAATATACACCCATGACGATGTCCTGGTTGGGGGTGGTTACGGGCCGGCCGTCCTTGGGGTTTAAAATATTGTGGGCGGAAAGCATCAAAAGCCTGGCCTCGGCCTGGGCTTCCGCCGACAGGGGCACGTGCACGGCCATCTGGTCCCCGTCGAAGTCGGCATTGTAAGCGGTACACACCAGGGGATGGATCTGGATGGCCCGGCCCTCGATCAAGACGGGCTCAAAAGCCTGGATACCCAGGCGGTGCAGGGTGGGGGCCCGGTTTAACAGGACGGGATGGTCCTTGATAACCTCCTCCAGAACATCCCACACCTCGGAGCGGACTTTTTCCACCATCCGCTTGGCACTCTTAATATTGTGAGCCAGGCCGTCGCTGACCAGGCGTTTCATGACAAAAGGTTTGAAGAGCTCCAGGGCCATTTCCTTGGGCAGGCCGCACTGGTAGAGCTGAAGTTCCGGCCCCACCACGATAACGGAACGGCCCGAATAGTCCACCCTTTTGCCCAGGAGGTTCTGGCGGAAGCGGCCCTGTTTGCCCTTGAGCATATCGCTTAAAGACTTCAAGGGCCTGTTCCCGGGCCCCGTCACCGGCCTGCCCCGGCGCCCGTTATCGATCAAGGCGTCAACGGCTTCCTGCAGCATCCTTTTTTCGTTCCGGACGAT
>SLHK01000004.1 GCA_007136165.1 Syntrophomonadaceae bacterium | reverse complement strand
TTTTAGGCCGCAGGTGCTCCGTGGCAGTGCGGGAAAGCTGCTGCTCCTTCATCTTTTCCAGCAGGGCATATTTTTTCAGGGTCTGGGCGTTCTCCGGCCCCCCCTGTTCCTTGACAATCTGGTTTTTAATGTCCTGAAGGTACTCCTCATGACGCTCCTGGAGGCGGGCGGAGATTTTCTTCTCAATGTCATCCTCCACCACTTTCCGGGCCAGCAGGTCGGCAAGCTCTTCCTCCACTTCTTTAAGCAGGCCGGGCAGTTCCTCCGGGGCAGGAACTTCATCCAGGGTGGGGTCCTCAAAAACAATCCGCTGCAGGCCCAAAACCTTTTTTTCCATGCTGCGGGACTTGAGGAGAGAGACGGCCTCCATCTTTCCTGCTTTTATCACCAGCTTATCGGCCCCGTAGATGCCGCTCAAGAGGGAGTAGAGGGCTTGAATTTTTTTGTGCAGCAGCCTTTCCTCGCTTATGTCCTGCCGGTACTTCTCTGCGGACAAGGAAGCCTTGTAAGTCTTCCTCTTTAATGTCATCTGGTTAATCACCCTTTTCTTCTTCTACAACAATTTCCAGTACTGGAGCCACTTCTGCATGCAGTTTAACCACCGCCTGGTGGGTGCCCAGGGCTTTAATGGGTTGGGACAGTTCGATTTTCCGCTTGTCCACCTGGATGCCCTGCTCCTGCAAAGCCGCAGCAATGTCGGCGGCGGTGATGGAGCCAAACAGCCTGCCTTTTTCGCCGCCCCGGGCCAGGAGGGTAAGGGTCAGGCCATTCAGTTTCCCTGCCGTCCCTTCGGCGGTTTCTTTATCCCTCTGTTCTTTCTGGGCTCTTTTCTCTGAGAGCCTTTGTGCTTCTTTCAAGCGTCCCGGCGTTAGTTCTTCCGCCAGCTTCCGGGGGAAAAGATAGTTTCTGGCATAACCTTCCTTAACTTCTTTTACTTCGCCAACTTGCCCCAGATTGGGGACATCCTGCCGTAAAATAACTTTCATAATACACCTCCCGGAAAACAATACCCACTAGATTATAGTTCTCGCCATCCAGAGGATATCCTTTATGTTTATTTCTGACTATGGTGATATTTTTTGTGAATACCAAAAACGCGGCTATGCAAAACAGCCGCGTTTTTCCGCATTACTCCGCTGTGTAAGGCAGCAGGGCAACCTGACGGCAGCGCTTGATGGCCCTGGTCAGCTGGCGCTGGTGCCTGGCACAATTGCCCGATACCCTGCGGGGCAAAATTTTACCCCGCTCCGTGATGAATTTCCGCAATTTTTCCGGCACTTTGTAGTCAATGTTATCAACTTTATCCACACAAAAGGAACAAATTCTTTTTTTCCCTTTACGGTTACGGTCTCGTCTCACAGTCAATCCTCCTCTTTGCTGCTCCTAGAAGGGCACATCGTCCTCGGCTACGCTGACCTCATTGCCTTTAAGCCCTTCAAAGGATTCCTTACTTTCCGGGGACTGCTCCCCTTTTTTTCCAAGAAACTGGACGTTGTTGGCCACAACTTCCGTGATCCAGCGCCGCTGGCCCTCCCGGTCCTCATAAGTACGAACCTGAAGCCTGCCTTCCACGGCAGCTTGGGAGCCCTTGTTCAGGTAGTTGGCGCAGTTTTCCGCCTGCTTCCGCCAGACCACCACAGGGATAAAGTCCGCTTCCTGCTCCCCCTGCTGGTTGGTAAAGGGCCGGCTAACGGCCAGGGTAAATGTGGCCACGGCAACGCCATTGGCTGGTGTATATCGTAATTCCGGGTCTTTGGTCAAGTTACCAATTAAAATCACTTTATTCATTACAATACACCACCTCTAAAAGATTTCTTACTCGTCTTCCCGAATAACGAGATATCGCAAAACCCCGTCGCTGATTTGCAGGTTCCTTTCCAGTTCGTCGATTCCGGAGCCCGTTCCCGTAAATTTGGCTAAAAGGTAGTACCCATCACGGATATCATCGATTTCATAGGCCATCTTGCGGTTTCCCCAGTGATTTATATCCGTTATTTCACCGCCATCCCTCACAATGAAGGACTGTATTTTTTCCACCAGGGCATTGCGGGCTTCTTCCTCTAGATCAGGCTGGAGAATGATCATCGCCTCGTAGTTACGCATATCGCGTCACCTCCTCCCTATGGTCTGCCGGCCCCACGAAGCTCGTGGAGCAGGGAATGCAAAGTAGATAATACCATATCGCCGAAACAATGGCAAGGCAATCAGGGCCGAAAATGAAAGAGGACCACATCCCCGTCCTGCAAAGGGTAGTCTTTGCCTTCAATTCGTACCAGGCCCTTCTCCCGGGCCCTGGCCAGGGAACCCGCTTCCACCAGTCCTTCCCAGGAAATCACTTCTGCCTTGATAAAGCCCCTCTCCATATCGCTGTGTACCTTCCCCGCCCCCTGGCGGGCTCTGGTGTTGGCCGGCGCCGTCCAGGCTTTTGCCTCTTCCCCCTTGACAGTAAAAAAGGTAATCAGGTTAAGCAGGCGGTAAGCTTCCCGTACCAGCAGTTCCAGGCCGTTTTCCTGCATGCCGTAAACATGCCGCATCTCCTGCTGCTCGTCCACAGGCAGCCTTTTCAGCTCCTCTTCCAGGGAAGCTGCCATTATCAGGATACGGGAGCCTTCCGAGGCTGCCAGATTCAGAACCTCCTGCCAGGCTTTTTGATTCGACTCCAGGTCTTCTTCCCCGGCGTTTAGAAGGTAGAGGCGGGGCTTGCAGGAAAGCAAATTCAAGGAGTTGGCCGCTTGCTTTGCCTCGTGGGTGTCGGGAGAAACCCCCCGGGCCAAAGCAGCCCTCAGGTCTTCCAGAGCGGCCAAGAACTCTTTCTCTTCCCTGCCGCCGCCCTTGGACAGTTTGCTGCTTTTCATGATTTGCTTATCCACTGTCTGCAGGTCCGCCAGGTAAAGCTCCGTGTTAATCAGCTCTATGTCCCTTAAGGGGTCCACCTGCCCCAAAGGATGGGGAACATCGCCGGCTTTAAAGGCACGGACCACGTGGATCAAGGCATCCATCTCCCGGATGTGAGCCAGGAACCTGTTCCCCAGGCCCTCCCCCCGGCTGGCTCCGGCCACCAGGCCGGCAATATCAACAAACCTCACCCAGGCATGGGTGACGCGGCTGCAGCCTGCCACGACGGCTGCCCGCTCCAGGCGCGTATCCTTCAGGGTAATGACCCCCACATTGGGCTCCACCGTTGAAAAAGGATACTTTTCCACGGGTACCCTGAGGGATGTCAACGCGTTAAAGAGGGTGGATTTGCCGGCATTGGGCAAACCCACCAGTCCGCACTGCAGGCTCATGAAGAACCCCCTCCCGGCCCTGCCGGGGAACAAGCCTTAACTTCCTTTACCCGGCGTTCAAATTTCCCCCGGGGTATTAAGACGCTGCGCCCGCAGTGTACGCACTTGATGCGAATATCCATGCCGAGGCGAATAATTGTCCATTCATTTGTACCGCAGGGGTGGGGTTTTTTCATCACGACCCGCTGCCCCAGGGAGAAATCTTTTTCCAAGGCGCACCTCTTTCCGGACCTGAAAAACCCCTGGCCAGGGGGCAAATCCCTTAAGATATACCAAGTATACCAAACATATGTTCGCTTGTCAATATATGTTTACTCTTCTTTTTGCTTTAAAGCAGCCGTTATGGCTTCCAGCACCGCCGGTATTTCCTTTGTCCCATCCACACTTAAAAGCAAGCCCTGTTCCTGGTAGTGTTTTATAAGGGGCTGGGTCTGGCGGTTATAAACATCCAGCCTTTCCTGAACTGTCTCCAGAGAATCATCATCGCGCTGGTACAGTTCACCGCCGCATGTGTCACAGATACCGCGAACCTGGGAGGGGTTATGCTTCAAATGGTAAGTAGAACTGCACTGGCGGCAGACCCGCCGTCCCGTCAACCGCTCCACAATAACCTGAGGCGGGACTTCGATATTTATAACAGCATCAAGGCCCCCGCCCAGGTCTTTAAGGCGCCCGTCCAGGGCCTCTGCCTGGGGCAGGGTCCGGGGAAAGCCGTCCAGCAGGAACCCGGAGCCGCTTCCCAGGGACTCCAGCTTGTCCACCACAATGCTAACCACCAGGTCATCGGGGACTAACTGCCCCCTGTCCATGTATTCCTTGGCCTCCAAACCCAAAGGGGTACCTTCCCGGAGAGCAGAGCGGAAAATGTCACCCGTGGAAATATGGGGAATGTTGTATTTCACCACCAGGGCTTCCGCCTGGGTGCCCTTCCCGGCGCCCGGAGGCCCCATTATTAATAACCGCATGGAATAATCCCTCCAAATTCATAGTAACTGCAGTTTTAGCTTTCCACAAAAGTGCAAGAAATCCTCTTTTACCCGATGAATTTTACCGCCTTTACAGACCGGGGGAAATGCCAAGGCCCAGGGTCATCAGGTATTCTACCAAAAGAGAATCCGCCATATCATAAGCCAAAAAACCCAGGAAGAGAGGGAAGAAGGGAGCGAGGGCAGTCAGCACTACCGAAAGAAGCAAAAGGGTGCAGGCGCCTCCCAAAAGGCCGGCAGCCAGCCTTTGGCCGAAACCTCCATTAAGCTTATCTCCCGGTTCCACCACCTGCCCCATGATTTTTCGGCCCAGAAGCAGAATACAGAAAAAGAAGAGAAAGACCCCCTTTCTCAGGAGCAGGTGAGAAAAAACCTGAGCGATCAAGGTGTGCTCCGTCAAACCCCGGGGGCTTCCAAAGGGGGATAATCCCACCAACCAGTCTTTGTAAACCGGGGTCAAAGGCATATGCTGCACAATGGAGGCGGCCCTTTGACCGGCATCAGGCAAGGGGGCCCGGGGAGGGCTTACAGTGATGACCAGAGGCAGCCGTTCCAGCAAAACAGGCATGATCTTGATATCCGCATCGTGATAGAGGACCAGATAGTCTGCTCCCGCCTGCCCAAAGGCCAGGGCTAAAAGGAAGCAAAGCAAGAGAAACAGGGCCAAAACCGCTGTTTTCCGCAAGCCTCCCAGGTA
>SLHK01000095.1 GCA_007136165.1 Syntrophomonadaceae bacterium | reverse complement strand
CCCCTCTCCACCCAGGGCAGGGAAGCCACAGGCCCCGCCACGGGACTGCTCCCCCAGTGCTCGTCGTAAGCCATCAGCGCTATGTAATCCACTATTTCCGCCAGGGCGGGGCGGTCATAGATCCGGGACCAGTTAAGGCTTCCGGAAATCATGGTCACATCAATGGAAACCGTAAGGCCCTGCTCATGGGCCAGAGGAGTCAGTTCCCGCATAAACTGGGTCAGCAAATCCCGGTCCTCGAAGTGCATATTCTCAAAGTCAATGTTGATGCCGTCCAGGTCATACATGGAAGCAAAGACGAGGAGCTGGTCGATGACCTTCTGCCTCCTGGCAGAACTTTTCAGAACTTCATGGGTCAAATCCCGGTCAAAGTTATTGGTCACCAGGGCCCAGACCTGGTATCCCCGGCCGTGGGCCCAGGATACATATTCGGGGTCGGCCAAATTCCTCAGGTTACCCTCATCATCCCGGAGGTGAAACCAGGTAGGGGAGACCACATTTACCCCCGGCATGGGCGGGATATTGCTGGTGTCCCGCCTGCTGTAGGCAAATTCCCAGGTGAGGTTTATCCTCTCTCCCATGGGCCGCCAGGGAAGCCGGCGGGAAAATACGGTTTTTTCCTCAGGTAAAGTTATGGCACCTTTGAGGACCGCCTCATCTTTGGATATGTAGCCTACCAGCCCTTCCTCACTTCTTACCCGGTACCAACCCTCTTCTTCCGCAAAAATGTCCAGGGGCCTGCCTGCCTCCAGATGAATGTAAAAAGGCGAGCGCAGGGACGGATGTCCCCGCAGCTTTGTCACCTGCAGGGTCTCGGCGGGCAGAGGTTTCTGGTCATCCCTGTCCAGAAGGACAATATCTTGTTCCTCAATATAGGTCATGTGCAAGGGGTAATAGGGAAGCAAAAACTCCAGGGGCAGGTAGGGGCTGCCGTCGATTTCCAACAGGGGGAATGACAGATCAACGGGATTTGTATTTATGTAGGCCGTCAGTCTTTCTGTGTTCATGCGGATGAGCTTGCCCTCGGTGGTCAGGGAAAGGGTCTGCTCCTCTTTATCCCAGAAAGCCCGGGGGTCTACTTCCTCCAGAAAGAAGTCTAAAGATACCAGGATATTTCCTCCTTCCGCCACCACAACACTGCCCGTCTCCACTACCCTGTCTCCCATGATTAGAAGGGGGGCTTCACCGGAGAAATCCACCTGTACATACCCCGGCAGGAAATAATAAAGAAGAGAGCCTGCCAGAAGCAAAATGAAAGCTGCTGTCATAAAAGGGGACAGATAATTTTTTTTCTTTTTTACCTTACCAACTTCCGCTTCCATGGCCTTCCCCCCCTGTGCATCCTCTGTTCTGCTTGAATAGTTCTGCAAAATATGTCCTATTCCTTGCACCCCTCGGGTCTAATCCACATAAAATGACATTATTTTTTTCTTTTCAGATCCTGCTTTTACTGGTATTATATATATTATATTTATGTAAACTTTTTCGGGGAGGGGAGAGCCGTGGACCCTATTACTCATGCCGTGGTCGGATTGGGCACCGCCGCCCTGTCGGGGCAGCCCTTGACCTTAACGAATCCCATCTACATAGGGGCTGCGCTGGGAGCCGTGGCTCCCGACATTGATGTGTTGGCCGCCCGTTTAAACCACCTTTCCTTCCTGAAGCACCACCGGGGGGTTAGCCATTCCCTTCCGGGGATCCTGGTGATATCTTTTCTTATCGCAGCTTTCCTGGCCCGGCAATTTCCCGGGGCAAATTTTTGGTCCTACTGGGGTTGGACATTTATGGGAGCTTTTTCCCACAGCCTTCTAGATAGCCTCAACTCCTACGGCACCCAGCTTTGGTGGCCCCTTAAGGGGAAAAAATGGACGGGAAACCTTTTGGTTCTTTTTGATCCTTACCTGCCTCTTCTTTTTACCCTGCCTATGGTGAGTCTTCCCATCCCCGGCAATACCTCCCGGATAGCAGTTGTGCTGGTGAGCCTGTACCTGGGGGGGCGCTACCGGATGAAACGGCAGCTGGCAAGCCACTTGAAAAAAGTCCTGGGCCTCACGGATGAGGACCAGGTGGTGGTCATGCCGGGCCGGTTTGGCTTCGCCCGCTGGGAGTTCGTTATCGAAGGGCAAAAAGAGTTCATTCTGGGCAAAATCAATTACTACGGCCTTACCATAAGTGAAACGGTTAAACTTGTTAAAGAACAGAACCTGTTTACCGAGCATGCCCTGGCCAGCAGCCTGGGTAAGTTCTTCAGCTATTTTACTCCCTTCCTCCACGCGGAGTACAGCCGGGAACAGGGTAAACACGTGGTCCGCCTGCGGGACCTGCGCTATATGGGGAGGCAAAACAAGTTCCTGCACACCGCCACCGTTGTCATCAGCGATGAACTGCAGGTCCTGGCTTCTTACCTGAACGCCTACCGGGAAGAAAGAGTCAGCCCCGTGGATGCTGAGCCCCTGGCCCTTAAGGCCGCATCCCTACATGGGGATTGACAGCCCGCCGTCGAAGAAATAAAGGTGCTTTTCCACTACTTCTTCCTGCCAGATATCGGCCACGGCCCTGCTGTAGATTTCCAGCTGTTCCCGGTAGCGGTTTTTTAGATCCTCCTCCGTGAGCCCTGCCGTCCGGTCTGTTTTGTAATCCACCAGAACCAGCCCCTCCTCATCCCGGAAAAGGCAATCCAAAACCCCTTGAATCAGGACTTTTTCCCCGTCTTCCGAAGTCTTTGCCTGCAAGCTAACTGCCGCAGTTTCCCCCTGCTCCCCGTCGGGGTAAAGATCTCCCGCCGGCAAAGCCAGGCTGAAAGCCAGTTCCCGCCTTATTTCCCGGGCCTTAAGCAGCCGCAGGCCCAAAGGTCCGGCAAAGAAATGGGCCAGGTTCCCGGCCTCCACAGCCTTTAGTTCTGCCGGCGTAATCTTCTGCCCGGCCAGCATTTTCTCCATCTGATCCCCGATTCCCGCCTCCTCCAAATCCCCCCTCAGGTCCAGATACTGCATAACAGTATGGTAGGCGGTACCCCTCTCCACTGCCGTCAGTTTATCCTGCTCCAAAAAGCGGGGCTTTTCCGGCACCTGCTCCAGGTGACGCCGGCTTAAGGTTGGCAGTTCCTCCTCTTCCAGCTGCCGGCGCCGCTTCTTTATTTCCGAGACGGACATTTTAGCCAGGCGGATTGTTGACGGTCCGTAGGGATACTGCCAGCGTAAGCGGCGGTCCACTTCCGCCCCGGCGGGGCCGCCTTTACCCAGGGGAAGGGGCCTGAAAGATTTAACGGCCTCCAGTACCTGCCGCACAGCTCCGCCGCCCGGCCCCGGCTGGTCTTTTGCCCCCTTTCCGCCTGCTTCGCCTGCCTCGCCCGCTGCAGGCCCTCCATCCTCCGGAGCGCCTGTCCCGTCTTCCTCTCCCCAGGCTGCCACGGTAAAGGCGCTGTAGAGGCGGAAAGACCACCGGGATTTTTCCCCATCCTCTAGAGGTTCAATACCTTGAACCCCTGCCCTTTCCCTGAGAAGGGACGCATTTTCATGCCTTAAGAGGGCCGGGCCCAGCCAGTCCAGGGGACCCCTGGCGCTGCTCCTGCTGCGGTCGGGAAGGCGCAGTTGGCCGCCATGGGGCAGGGCTAAAGCCCACTTCCGGGCCTCCCTGTCCATGTCCTTTACGCCGGCCACCAGGTACAGCCTTTCTTCCGCCCGGGTTAGGGCTACGTAAAGGATCCGCATTTCCTCGGCCAAAAGTTCCAACCTCAGCTTTTCCCGCAGGGCCAGGTGGGGAAGGGTGGGGTAGCTGACTTTGAGGTCTGTGTCCAGGAAGCGGGGGCCAAAACCCAAGGATTTGTGCAGGAGGAAATCCCGCCGCAAATCCTGCTGGTTGAACTGTTTCCCCAGGCCTGCAATAAAGACCACGGGAAATTCCAGCCCCTTGCTTTTGTGGATGGTCATGACGCGCACCACATCTTCCTGTTCTCCCAGGGCCCGGGCCACCCCCAGGTCTCCGCCCCGCTCCCGGAGCTTTTCCACGAAGCGCAGGAAGCGCAGCAAACCCCTGTAAGAGGTGTTCTCGTACTGACGGGCCCGGTCATAGAGGGCCCGCAGGTTGGCCTGCCGCTGCCCGCCCCCGGGCATGCCTCCCACCAGTTCGTAGTACCCGGTTTCCCCGTAAATCTGCCAGATAAGGTCCGCCAGAGCCCCTTCCCGGGACAGCCGCTGCCACTCCCGCAGCCGGGTAAGAAAGGCCCGGGTTTTCTCCTGCAGCCCGACGGTGCCGGAGGCGGGGGAGGCAGGGGAGGCAGGGGAGCGGCTGAATTTTTTAACGGCCTGGAAGAAGGCTTCCCGGGGGGCGGCGGTGCGAACCCGGGCCAGTTCCTCCCCCTCCAGCCCCACCAGGGGGGACCGCAGGACGGCCGCCAGGGGAATGTCCTGGTAGGGGTTGTCGATAATCTTCAGCAGGGAGAGCATGACCTCCACTTCCACCGAGGCAAAGTACCCGGAGCCCAGCTCGGCATACGCGGGGATGCCGGCTCTTTGGAGTTCTTCCAGGAGCGAGGGGGCCCAATTATCCGTGGAGCGGAGCAGGATCACTATATCGCGGTACGCCAGGGGGCGCCACTCTTTTAGGGATTTATCAAAGATGAAAGCAGGCCGGCGGGCTCCCCCGGCCTCCCCGGGCCCGGGCTCCGTGAGTTCCCGGATTTTCCTGGCTATGAGGCGCCCTTCCAGGGCCGCCTTCTCCAGCTCTTCCCCGGCTGCCGGGGCCTCGTCCCCGCCTTCCGCCTCACCCCCGTCTTCTGCCTCTTTTCCCGCCTCGGGCAAGGCGCCCCGGGAGCCGGCACCACCCGGGTTCGGGAGGGGTTTCCCCCCGGCTGCTTTTTGGCTTTCCCGGCGGCTGGGGGCTTCTTCATCCCCGTCCCCGGCCCTCTGGGCGATGAAGAGGACTTCCACCGGGTATTTGCCTTCGGGCGAGGCGTCCCGGGGCGGGGAGGGGT
>SLHK01000195.1 GCA_007136165.1 Syntrophomonadaceae bacterium | reverse complement strand
GGCGTCATCCCCCTGCACAGGGAGCTGCAGGACGGGGGCCAGATAGAAATCATGACCACCCCCTATTACCATCCCATCATGCCCCTGCTTATTGAAAACCGTTCCGTCCGCAGGGCCAACCCGGGGCTGCCCCTGCCCCGCTATTTTGCCTATCCCGAGGATGTCCGGCAGCAGCTGGCCAAGGCCCTACGGCAGTACCAGGACCTTTTCGGCCAAAAACCCCAAGGCCTGTGGCCGCCGGAAATGGCCGTCAGCCCCGAGGTCATCCCCATGCTGACGGACTTCGGCTTTGCCTGGACCATATCCGACGAGGGCATACTGACGGCCTCCCTGGGGGTGGAGGTGCGCCGGGATGAATACGGCCACGCCTTAAACCCCTCCGTCATCTATCAGCCCTACTGGTTGGCCACCCACGGCACCGAAATACCCATTATCTTCCGGGACCACTACCTGTCGGATATGATAGGATTCACGTATCACGACTGGAATCCGGTGGATGCCGCCGAGAATCTGCTCCACCGCTTTCACAAAATCCGGGAAAACCTGCAGGGAGCGCCGGGGACTTACCTGGTAGTCATATCCATGGACGGGGAGAATGCCTGGGAGTGGTACCATAACGACAAGAAGGACTTTTTGAACCACCTGTATTACCGCCTGGAGCAGGAAAAGGCCTTTCAAACCGTCACCGTCTCGGAATACCTGAAAGCCCATCCCCCCCGGCAGACCATAAAAAAACTCCACTCCGGATCCTGGGTGGACCAGAGCATGACCCGCTGGATTGGCACGGAGAACAAGAATGTCCTCTGGAACTACCTGGCCGGGGTGCGGGCGGATTTCGAAAACTTCCGCATCCACCAGGAGGATGAAAAGAAGCTGGCCAAGGCTTTGGAAAACCTCTATATTGCCGAAGGGAGCGACTACCCCTGGTGGGTGGACAGTATGCCCTACTACCTGGCGGCCCCCTTTGAGGCCCTCTTCCGCAGGCACCTGACGGGCGTCTACGAAATTCTGGGCCAGGAGGTTCCCGGATACCTGAAAAAAAGCATCCTGGATAGCTGGCCCGATGATTCGCCGGGCCTGGAAACCCTGGAAGGCCCAACCACTATGGTCCGGGGAGGTGCGGCGGATTAGAGGTTGCCCGGGGAACCCCGCCGTCGTGTAAGTTTACTGGGGCAAGTTTTCTGTTGTCTTCCCCGTACGGGGAGGATACAATAACAAGAGGAGGGTTGCCCCATGTTTTACCGGCAGTTTATCAATGAAATTCAGCAGGGGAAAATCAAGCCCTTTTATTTTTTCTTCGGTGCCGACGACTTCCTCCTCAAGGAAGGGCTCCAGGTCCTCAAGGCCGCCTTTTTAACGGCGGAGGGGGACGTAGAGTATGCGGGCGACAATGAAAGCGTAAAGAAAGTCCTCAACCGGGTCCGGGGAGGGGATATTTTCTCTCCCAGGAAGATTATCCTTTGGAAGGAGCCCCCCTTCCTCAATGCCAAGGATGCCGGAGAGGAGAAAATTCTCCTGGACTATGCCAAAAAACCGGCGGAAGATGTATGCTTGGTTCTCTTCGCCCCCGGGGTGGACCGTCGCCGGAGATTTTTCAAGGCCCTGCTGAAGGAGAAGCAGGTCTATGACTTCAGCCCCCTTAAGGGAAAGGAACTAACGGCCTGGGTCAGGGAGCGGGCCCGCCTACTGGGGAAGGCCCTGCCCCAGCCCGTCCTGGAGTACCTGCTCCTGTGTACCGGGGAAAACATGGCCCGCATGGCGGGGGAGTTGGAAAAAATTGCCCTCTACCTGGGAGAGGACGGGGAAATCCGGCAGGAAGTGGTGGAGCGCCTGGTGAGCTGTTCTTTCAATGTCAGCATCTTTTCCCTGGTGGAATCGCTGGGAGAGAAAAAAAAGGACCGGGGCCTGTTCCTCCTCAAGGAAATGCTTTCCCAGGGAGAACCCCCTCTGAAAATTCTCTTTATGATTTCCCGGCAGCTGCAGCTGCTTTATCGGGTAAAGGCCCTGGATAAGGAGGGGTTCCCCCCCCGCCAGCTGCCCGGGCGCCTGTCCCTGGCCCCCTTTGTGGTGGAGAAGCTAACCCGGCAGGCCGGGATATTCAGCCTTCAGGACCTGGAGAGGGCGTTGAAACTGGTCAGGGAAATGGATTTCGCCATCAAAACGGGAAAGAAGGCCCCGGACCTGGCCCTGGAGCTCTTGCTGCTGAAAATTTAACCAGCCCGCCAACAAAAAAAAGACAGTTAAAATGCTGTCTTTTTTTTCGTCTCTTATTCGTTACATACTGTCTCTAAGATTAGAGGGCCTTCACTTTTTTGGCCAGGCGGGATTTTTTCCGGGCAGCGCTGTTCTTGTGCAGCACTCCCTTGGCCACGGCTTTATCAAGAGTCTTCTGCGCCTTCACATAAGCCTCAGTGGTTTCTTCCGAACCCTGGGCTGCCGCATCCTGGAACTTTTTTACCGCGGTTTTCACCGTGGATTTAATCTTGCGGTTCCGGGCTGTGCGGACGGCAGAAGTTTTTATGCGTTTAAGGGCTGACTTGTTGTTTGCCAAAGAAGTCACCTCCCCCCTGGGTTTGGAAAATGCAGTCTTTTTGCATTTTATCACGGGCTTTCAAAAAAAGCAACTGCCTGCGCCCATGAATATTAAAAAAATTAATGGGACAACCTAAAAAATAAAGTTGAGGAGGTGAATATATATGTTGCGCTTAATCGTTCGCTTTATTGTTTCGGCCCTGGTGCTGTTGGCCCTCAGCTTCATCCTGCCCGGTTTTGCGGTGGTGGGCTTTGGCGGTGCCCTTCTGGCAGCCGTGGTCATTGCCATTCTGGGCTACATTGTTGAGGCTGTCATGGGTGACAAGATCTCTCCCCAGAGCCGGGGCATCGTAGGTTTTATCGTATCTGCAATAGTTATTTACGCGGCGCAGTTTTTTGTCCCGGCCATGACCGTCTCCATTCTGGGGGCTGCCCTGGCTGCCATCGTTATTGGCATAGTGGATGCTTTTGTGCCCACGGAACTTCGCTAGGAGGTGCTTGCTTTGCCTTGTAAACCTGGACATTCCCGGGACCCTTTCAGCCGCGGCGGCATAAGGACGGACCTGGCTGTGGAAGCCCGGGAAATGCTGCTGCAGGAAACGCCGGAGCCCGATATGGCCGGCGTACAATCCCAATCTCTTGATGAAGGCGATATCCACATAAACCGGGTCAAGGTGACCACCCCGGAGGCTGCCGAAAAGCTGGGTAAAGTTATGGGCAGCTATATCACCATCGAGGCGCCGGGCCTGCGCCGGAAAGACTCGCAGCTTCAGGAACGGGTAAGCCAGGCCCTGTCCCGGGAATTGGCCCGCCTTATGAACCTGGAAAAAGATGCCGTCAAGACAGTGCTGGTGGTGGGGTTGGGGAACTGGAACGTGACCCCCGATGCCCTGGGCCCCCGGGTTGTCCAGGGGCTTTTGGTGACCCGGCACATTTTAACCCTGGAACCGGAAACTCTCGGTCCCGGGTTCAGGCCCGTGTCGGCCCTGTCCCCCGGCGTCCTGGGGTTGACGGGGGTGGAGACGGGCGAGATCATCCAGGGCCTGGTGGAAAAAGTCAAGCCTGATATGCTTTTGACGGTGGATGCCCTGGCTGCCCGGAACATGGAGCGCCTGCATACCACCATCCAGATTTCCGATACCGGCATTTATCCCGGTTCCGGTGTGGGGAACCGGCGGCTGCCCATCAATCAGGAGACTATGGGTATGCCGGTCTTTGCCCTGGGGGTACCCACCGTTGTGGATGCGGTAACCATTGCCGTCGATGCCATGGACCAGCTGGTGGGTTCCCTTAAGGCTTCCGCCGGTGAGGAGAGCAAGGTATACCAGGTCCTCAAGGAAATGAGTTGGGATGATAAAAGGCGGCTTCTGACAGAAGTTTTAAGCCCCTACAACGGGAACCTCATGGTGACGCCCAAAGAGGTGGATACCCTCATTGAGGATACGGCCCGGCTCATCTCCGGAGGTATCAATGCGGCCCTGCACCCCAGCATTGAACCTGCCGACGCTTCCAAGTACCTGCATTAAATTTTCTTAAAAAAAAGAAGCAGGGGCTCTGGGTCTGCTGCTTCTTTTCTGTTTTCTTCACCTTCTCTTTCAGTAATATGCCTCCAGGGCACTGCATAGTAATTATAGATAAGATGACACGGGGTGGTGGTCCAGCTGCTGGGGAGAAAGAGAAAGTTCCGCAGTACCAGGCGGGAGCAAAAGAGAAGACGGGTATTTTTTTTGATTGCTGTCCTCCTTCTGGGCTGCATCTTGCTGTTACGCCCTTTCGAAGTTAACTGGGGAACAATGAGCCTGCCGGGCCCTCTAAGAGAAAGCGGTTTGTACACGGAAGTCTTTAAAGCCACCCTGCCGGGTTTTCGGTCCAGCCGGGAGGAACCGGAAGATTCCTCCCATCACGTGGTCAACAAGACCCTCCTGGCCATGGTGGATATAAACCCCATGGACCCCAGGACGTTTTTGTCCACGCAAATTCCCGGCATGCGCTCTTTCAGGGATTTATCCCCGCCGGAGGAATCTGTCAATGAAGAGGGCTCCCTTCCCCAGGTCTATCCGGCCCTGCTGACTTCCCAGGAAACGTCTTTTCAGGGAGGGGATTTTAACGGCGGAGTTTTCATCTATCATGCCCATACCACCGAGAGTTTCGTGCCTACCTCCGGCGAACGGTTCACCGACGACCTGTCCCTGACAGTGGCCTTTCTGGGGCAGGAGTTGAAATTGATTCTGGAAGGGGACTACGGAATTCCCGTCCTGCACGATACCACCATCCACGATATTCCCCGGAGCCAGGCCTACCGGGAGGCCCGCATCACCGCTCAGGCCCGCCTTGATGCGGCAAAGGAAGTACGGCTGGTGGTGGACCTCCACAGGGACGGGGTGGCCAGGAGCGTATCCACGGCAGAAATTAACGGCGAGCAGGTGGGGAAAATTCTCCTGGTGGTGGGCAGCGGCCATAAAGACT
>SLHK01000019.1 GCA_007136165.1 Syntrophomonadaceae bacterium | reverse complement strand
GGTCCAGGATTTACGTGATAATCACCCCTGTGACGGGCCGGGTGCGGATATCCCGGTCGCCTCCCGCTTAGCCCCCTGGCCTGGCCTGCAGAAGGGAAGGGAGGCCGCCGAAAACTGCCGCCGCGCTGCGGCTGCAATTACTTATGGGAGGGATTGCCGTGCAAAACATAATCCTCACCGGATTCATGGGCACCGGAAAGACTACCGTGGGCCGTATTCTGGCCGCTGCACTAAACCGCCCCTTCGTGGACATGGACGGCCTCATAGCCGCCAGGGAGGGAAGGAGCATCGAGGCCATATTCGCCGAAGATGGTGAAGCCTATTTTAGAGCACTGGAGAAACAGGTTCTGGCAGAGGTTCTGCGTAAGAAAGGCCAGGTTGTTTCCACGGGCGGCGGGGCCCTGCTGCAGAACAGGGAAGCCCTTGAGGCAAGAGGTATCCTCATCTGCCTTACAGCTGATCCGGAAGAGATCATCAAAAGGCTTACAGAAGAAGGCGGGCGGCCCCTGCTGGCCGGTGATTTGCAGAAAAAGATTCAGGCCATACTGGCTGAACGCCGCCATCTTTACGGCAGCGTGCCCAGGCAAATCAATACGGGGAGGAAGACCCCCCGGCAGGTGGCAGAAGAAATAATGGCCCTTTTGAGACAGGAAGGAATAACTTTAAAATAAATGGGGATTTTTGTGGTAGAATAACAGGAGGCGGCAGGAAATATTTTCTGGGTAGCGAAATAAAAAAGAGCCCGGGATTGGGTAGCAACCCCATTCCGGTCAAATATCGGCAAAAAGAGCGGGACAAGGTGCCTGCCTGTCCCCTGGTCCCACCACCCGGGCAAGGAAGAGCCCGGAAAAGTCCAGAAAGAAAGGTTTTGTTCCATGAGAAAGAAAATCCTCGTCATTCACGGGCCGAATTTAAACCTGCTGGGACAGCGGGAGACGGATGTTTACGGGACTGCTTCCCTGGAGAGTATAAACAGGGAACTCCGCCGGGAGGCGGGGGACCTGGAGGCGGAACTGGAGAGCTATCAGTCCAACCACGAAGGGGCCCTGGTGGACCGCATCCAGGAAGCCTCGGGAAAGGTGGACTTTATCATAATGAACCCCGCGGCTTACACCCATTCCAGTGTTGCCCTCAGGGATGCCCTGCAGGCGGTGCAAATCCCCTTCATAGAGGTTCACCTGTCCAATATATACGGGCGGGAGGAGTTCCGCCAAAACTCCCTCATCGCTCCCGTTGCCCTGGGCCAGATATGCGGCCTCGGCCCTCTGGGCTACAAACTGGCATTGCGGGCCGCCCTGGAATACCTGGGAAGAGGAAAGGAGGCGGCCGGATTATAGAGCGCATAAAAAGACTGCAGAGGAAGCTTGAAGATCTGGATCTGGAAGGAATCCTGATAACCGAGAAGGTGAATTACAGGTATCTTACGGGTTTTACCGGAACCCGGGGGTATCTGCTGGTCACGGAGGAGGGGGCCTGCCTCTTTACCGATTTCCGTTACACCCAGCAGGCCGGGGAGCAGGCGCCCGGCCTGGAAATACGAGAAATCGGGACCCGCTGGGTGGAGGACATGCACCGCTATCTTAACGAGAAAAAGATAGGGGAGCTGGGCCTGGAAAAGGATTATATCAGCTATCAGCTTTATGCTCTTTTCAGTGAAAAGTGGCCGGACATCAAACTTCGGCCCGAGGACAAGCTGACGGCATCCTTAAGGCTTATCAAGGACCCGGAGGAAACAGCGGCCATCCAGGAGGCCGTCGACCTGGCAGACCAGGCCTTCACCTATATTCTCGGCCACATAAAGCCCGGGCTGGAGGAAAGGGAGATTGCCCTTAAGCTGGAAGTTTACCTGCGGGAGGCGGGAGCTTCGGAGCGCTCCTTTGATTTTATTGTGGCTTCGGGGAAACGGGGAGCCCTGCCTCACGGGGTGGCATCCCACAAGGTTTTGCAGCAGGGAGACCTGGTCACCCTGGATTTCGGCGGCATTTTGAAGGGTTACTGCTCCGATATTACCCGTACCCTTTGCCTGGGGAAGGCGGGCGACAGGCAGAAAGAAATTTACCGGCTGGTCAGGGAAGGGCAGGAACGGGGCCTTAAGGCTGTAAAAGCGGGGGTCACGGGGGAAGAAGCCGATAAAGTAGTCCGGGATTTCTTTGGGGAAGCGGGATACGGGGAATATTTCGGCCACGGCCTGGGCCACGGCGTGGGCATGGAAGTCCATGAAGCCCCCCGCCTGGCACCGGCCGCCGCTGACGGCCTGGAGCCGGGAATGGTCGTCACCGTTGAGCCGGGAATTTATATCCCCGACTTCGGTGGGGTAAGGATTGAAGATATGGTTCTGGTTACGGGGGAGGGCTGCCGGGTCTTGACCAAGAGCAGCAAAGACCTTATAGAGTTGTAGCCACCAAAGGAGGGCTTTTATTGATTTCTACCAATGATTTTCACACCGGTGTCACCATCGAGCTTGACGGGGAAATCTATACCGTGGTGGATTTTCAGCACGTCAAGCCCGGAAAAGGCTCGGCCTTTGTTCGCAGCAAGCTGAAAAATATACGTACCGGGTCAGTCACCGAAAAGACTTTTCGTGCCGGGGAAAAAGTATCCCGGGCTCACCTGGAGCGCAAGAAGATGCAGTACCTCTACAGCAGCGGCAGCGACTATTTTTTCATGGACACGGAAACCTATGACCAGTTGAGCCTGGACGAAACTCAACTGGAAAATGCCGTCAAGTACCTGATCGAGAACATGGAAATCGATGTGGTTGAGTACCAGGGAGAGATTGTGGGGGTGGAGATTCCTATGTTCGTGGAGCTGACGGTGGCGGAAACGGACCCGGGTTTCAAGGGAGACACGGCTTCGGGGGGGTCCAAGCCCGCCAAACTGGAAACGGGCCTGGTTATCCAGGTGCCATTTTTTATCAACGAGGGGGACAGGGTCAGGGTAGACACCCGTACAGCGGAGTATATGGAGCGGGTTTCATAGGAATACTAGTACGGTGCATGTAAAAAAAGGAGGTATGATTACATGGATGATCTGAAGTCCAAGGTTGCTTACTTGAACGGTTTGGCTAACGGATTGAATATCACGGAGGACACCAAGGAAGGCAAACTGCTCTTAAAAATTATTGATGTTTTAGGGGACCTTTCCGATTCGGTGGAAGAGCTCCAGGATGACTACGACGACCTCATGGAGTATGCTGAAGCCATCGACAATGACCTGACTGACCTGGAAGAAGATTACTACGATGAATTCGGCGAGGAAGAGGGTTACGAGGATGACCTGGAGGAGGAAGGAAACTACTTTACCATAGAGTGCCCTGACTGCCAGGAAGTCATCTGCATGGATGAGGAACTGCTGGAAGAGGACGACACCCTGGAGGTTCTCTGCCCCAAGTGCGAAAAGGTGGTCTTTGTCAACGACGACCACTGGGATGAAGAGGTTTTGGACCGGGAAAAAAATAACGATTAATCATCATGGCATCACCGCCCTCCCTCTCGGAGGGTTTTTTTTATGGGGAAATTTTCTTTAACAAAAAGGCCTGACCCCTTGTTAACTTGCAGAAGGGATGGCGCTGTGATGCATAATTTGGACGGGCACTAAATATTATTAGGTAAATAGGAGGAGGGGATTAGGGTTAACGTCTTCGCCAGGGATATTTTACCCATGCTGCCGGCAAAAATCAGAAAAATCCTGGAAAAGGAAGCTTCCTCTGTCCAGGATGCGGTGGAGGAAGTCCGGATTGCCGCAGGAAATCCCCTGTTTCTTTACTGCCGGGGTGAAGAGAGGCTTTACTCCTACCGGGTTGCGGTGGAGGATGTGACCCATATCGTCCAGGTTACCAGCAAGTATTCCCTGTATGCCTTTGAAGAGGAGTTAAGGCACGGCTACATAACCGTTCCCGGCGGCCACCGGGTAGGCCTTACGGGCCGGGCAATCCTGGAGGCCGGCAGGGTCAAGCGCCTCTGTTCCCTCTCCTCAGTCAATATCCGGGTTGCCCGCCAGGTGCTGGACGCCGCCCGGCCCCTGCTGCCCCTGTTGATGGGGCCGGGAGGAGGCAGCCTTTACTCCACCATGATTATTTCCCCTCCCAGAAAGGGGAAAACCACCCTGCTCCGGGACCTGGCCCGCCTTTTGAGCAGCGGCAGCCCCGGGCTTACGCCGCTGCGGGTGGGGGTGGTGGACGAACGGTCGGAAATTTGCGGTTCCTTTCAGGGAGTCCCCCAGCTGGACGTGGGCCCCAGGACCGATGTCCTGGATGCCTGCCCCAAGGCCGAAGGCATGATGATGCTTATCAGGTCCATGGGCCCCCAGGTTCTCATCACCGATGAGATCGGCCGCCAGGAAGATGTCCTGGCCCTCCAGGAAGCCCTGAAGGCCGGGGTTACGGTCATAACCTCCGCCCACGGCGGCAGTTTCCGGGACCTTCAGGGGCGCCCTGTCTTAAAAGAAATCATTACCCGGGGCTATTTCCAGAGGTTTGTTATCCTGGCAGCCGGCAGCAGGGCCGGGACCCTGGAGGCCGTGCTGGACGGGGAGGGGAAGCCTGTCAAAAGGGGAGGTGTCCGGAAATGTTCTTCTTTAAAATAATGGGTGCCCTTTTGATGGTGGGGGCCTGTTCCTACACGGGATACGTTTTCAGCCAGCGCTTCATAGACCGCTACCGGCAGCTGACTGTCCTGCGCATGGGCCTGGAAATCCTGAGCAGTGAGATTTCTTACATGCGCACACCCCTGCCCACTGCCTTCAAAAAGATTGCCCTGCGCCTGGAAGAGCCGGCGGCGGGAATCTTCTTCACGGCGGGCCGCAAGCTGGAGACGGGCGAAGCCCATCCCCGCCAGGCCTGGCGGGAGGCCCTGGAGGAGACGCGGGAGAAGACGGCCTTAACCCCTGAAGACCTCCGTGTCCTGGGACAGCTGGGGGTTGTCCTGGAGGGGGACGGCGACAGTACGGGGCAGGTGCGGCAGCTAAAGCTTCTGGAAGGGGAGGTGGAGCGCCTGGTCCTGGAGGC
>SLHK01000100.1 GCA_007136165.1 Syntrophomonadaceae bacterium | reverse complement strand
TGGTCCTCCTGATGGTGCCCGTCATCGTGGTTGTGGCCATGCTCATGGTGGTGGCTGTCTCCCAGCAGTGAGGGGGACAGCCCTGCCGTTGCCACCAGGGAGACCATGAGGAGGCTGGAAAGGAAAAGGGTGAGGACCGTGGTGCAGAGAACAGCAGGCACTGTCTTAAGAAAATGCCTCAGCCCGTAAAAGATGCAGTGGGCCAGAAAAACTTCACTCCCCACTACCAGGGTGTTAAGGCCCACCACTGTAAGCCCCCCGTGGCCTATAAACCCCAGGAAAAAGTTGACCACAAAGACACCGATAAAGGAAAGCCAGGGGCCCAGCAAAAGACTGACCAAAACCGCCAGGTTTACGTGGTAGTGGATGAACCCTAGGGGAATGGACATGGCCACCAGCATTAAGGCTGAAAGGATGGCCAGAAGGGAAACCTTGCGGACAAAATTCTCTTCAGCTTTTAACCTTTTCAAACTAAGGGAAAGGATGAGGGCTGTCAGGGCAAACCCTGCTACAATCAACCAGAGGGGCAGCAGGCCATCGGGAAAGTGAAGGTGGCTCATTTCATTCCTCCAAAGAATTTTTTAAGAACTGCATTTCCCGCAGTAACCATAGACTTCGTAGCGGTGGCTCGTAACGGTAAAGGCCTCGGGGATCAGGTCCTCGGTGGTCCTCTCTTTTACAGGGCAATGGGGAAGGTCGTAGGAATTTCCGCAGCCCTTGCAAAAAAAATGGTGGAGGTGCTTCCTTCCCCGGCATAAGGTGTAATAAGCCCTGTGAAGCTCCATACCCACCCGTTCTGCCAGGCCTGATTCCACCAGAGTATCCAGGGTCCTGTAGACGGTGGCCAGGTTTATGCCCAAACCTCGCCTCTGAACGTGTAAATAGATATCCTCGGCACTGAGAGGTTTCTTTGAGGCAACCAGGCAGTCGATAACGGCCTTTCTCTGGGCCGTCAGGCGAAGCCCCCTGCTTTTTATAGAGCGGTAAAATATGTTTCTCACTGACATGTATTCCCGCCTTTTGCAAATTATTCGCATTTACTCCTGGTAATTATTATAAATCCCTTGCGGCCGTTTGTAAAGAAATATGCGGCCAATAAGGAAAATAGTAGAAATATGGCCGCGGTACTTCTTTGGAGGATTATGAAATAATTGATATTACTAACCTATATCTTCAACTCCTCCCACTGCATATCCAAAAGATTTATGTAAAATAATGCCTTCCCTCCCCCTCCCTCCAGACCCAGGAGAGTCCGGCATGCCAGGGCCACCTGGATGCTGGCCACCAGGGCAGGGGTGAATGAGGGGTTTCCCATTTCCGTTTCTATGCCTTTGTCTTCGGGGGTGGAGCCGTAGATTCTCTGCAGGATGTCATCCTCCGGATGCTGAAGGGCCACCTGGCCGTACCAGCCGCTGATAGCCCCGTGGACCAGGGGAATCCTGTATTCGCTGCAGGACCTGGCCAACTGCAGCCGGGCCTGGATGCTGTCCAGGGCATCTACCGCCACCTGGCAGCCCTTGAGGATCTCCGCTGCGCTGGAAGCGTCAAAAGCTTTTTCCAGGGCAGTCAAGGTTACGGCGGGATTAATCCTTTCTACCCGTTCCCTGGCAGCCCTAACCTTGGGAAGGCCCAGGTTTTCCATGGAAGAAAAGAGCTGCCTGTTCAGGTTATGCTCTTCAAAAACGTCGGGGTCCGCCACCACCAGTTCCCCCACTCCCAGCCGCGCCAGCTCTTCCACCACGTAACCTCCCAGGCCGCCGCAGCCGATAACGGCTGCCCGGCTTTTAAAGAGGCGGAGCTGCTGGGCGGTAGATAATGTTTTCCGGTTTCGCTGGTAACGGGCAGGCAAATAGCCCGCCTTTAAGGCGGCCTCTTCCACCTGGCCCAGGGTTAACCCAAAACGGGCGGCACAATCCTTCTGGGCTTTCCAGGGCAGCAGATCTCCCGTTGCTGTCCTTTGAAAAAACTCCTGAATTTCCAACATCAACAATCCCTCCCCTTATTTATTGGAAATGAAAGCAGCAGAGGTAAGGGTGGCAAAGTTTTTAAACCTGCCCATAATGTGCGGTTCGTCCCCTTTTAATGAAAATTGATGCTGATGACTCCTATTCTCGGGTTTTCCGGCAGCATGTAAGTATATCCCCTGGGACTGACCCTCCGGTCTTCGGAAACTATCTTATTGATGGCGGCCACTATGTCATAGTCTGCTTCGTTAAAGCCCGGTACCCGGAAAGTCAAACTTTTCAAGTTATTAATCAGGGCCAGGCGCAGGAGTTCATAAAACTCCTCATAGGTGTTGGCCACCAGGCCTTGTTTCCGGTAGTAGTTATGCTTGACTGATGTGCAGGCGGGGTAAGCCTGGCGGTCCCAGGTATGGCTCAGGCTGATCTCTTCATCCGTCACATTGAAATAATCATACCGCAGGGATTGGCTGCCATCCGCCATCAGAGGGTTGTTCCAGGTCAGGTCTATGTGATAGTACATGCCCTCCAGGGCCACAATATTCCAGGCATGGCCCTCGCCGCCGGCATAACCCGCCACATACAGGCAGGGTATTCCCAGCCGGTCCATGATCAATTTCATGGCCTTGGCATAGCCTTCGCAAATTCCAACCCCTTTTACCAGAACCCCGTAAGGCGAGGAAGACTCGGGGGGCAAGGTCCCTCCCTGCAGGTTTTCCAAGTCGTAGCGGGTATTGTTTATTATGTAATCGTGAATGGCCAGCACCTGTTGGAATTTCGTCATGCCCGCCTTGATTTCTTTTTTGATAATGGCCTCCGCCTTGTCCCGCACGGCCCGCTGGTGGGCCAGGATTGTGGCCCTGTCCTTTCTGTAGCTGAACTCCAGGCTGCCGCTGCTCCAGTATGTCACCCCTTCGTAATAGAGGATCTCGGGGTTTTGGTGGACCACCCTCTCCACCACGGCAAAAACCTGGTCGGCAGAACCGCTGCCCTGCATGCCTGATATGTCCAGGGAGACGGCTCCTTCCATAAGGGCCTGCCTGATGCTTTCGTACAGGCTTCCCTGGGCTTCCGGTGCAGTGTCCGGGGTTTCGGAGGGGTCATCCTCCTCTGTTTCCCCGTGGCTCGCCCTGAAGATGGTTTCGGATTGTCGGATAATATCCGCCGGCAGGTCCAACAGTCCCCGCACCAGGGCCTGCTGCATGCCCACCAGTAAAAGGCAAAAAACCACCATCGTCCATACAAGCTTCAGCATACCGTTTCTCACACCTGGCCCCTCCTTTCACCGGCAAACTCCATTTTCTATTATAAAGCCTAATAGCAAAATCAGCAAACAAGGGAAGACCCAATTCAGAGACAAACGGGTAGCAAATGGGGACGGTTTGTTCTTGCTACTTTCAAAGACTTGTCTCTGTTTCGTCCTAAACAAACTGCTTCCCTATGATGCTTTTTGCCTCAAGAATTTGTTTCCCCCGGTGCTTGTCTGGTATAATGGGATAAATAAACCATTTACTGCCGGTTTTTCCGGAGACAAACAAAGGGGAGATCAACCATGGACCGCGATGCTGATGTGAGCTCAAATTTCATACACACCCTGATTGCAAAAGACCTGGAGGAGGGTAGAAATGACGGCCTTGTTCATACCCGTTTTCCTCCCGAGCCCAACGGATATCTGCATATAGGCCACGCCAAAGCCATTCTTTTGAACTACAGCATTGCTCAAACTTACAAGGGCAAATTCAACCTGCGCTTTGACGATACCAACCCCATCAAAGAAGAACAGGAATTCGTCGATTCCATCATTGCCGATATCCGCTGGTTGGGGGCAGACTGGGGAGACCGCCTCTTTTTTTCATCCGATTCCTTTGATACCAAATACGAGTTTGCCCTGCGCTTGATTAAAGCAGGCCGGGCTTATGTATGCGACCTGGATTCGGAACAAATCAGGAATTACCGGGGAACCCTCACCGAACCCGGCAGGGAAAGCCCGTATCGCAACCGGACCGTGGAGGAAAACCTGGACCTCTTTGAAAGAATGAAAAATGGGGAATTCCCCGACGGGACCCGGGTCCTGCGGGCCCGCATCGATATGGCCTCGGGGAACCTGAACATGCGGGACCCTGTTTTGTACCGGATCCTCCACGCCCATCATCACAGAACGGGGGACAGGTGGTGCATCTATCCCATGTATGATTTTGACCACCCCTTCACCGATACCCTGGAAGGGATTACCCATTCCCTGTGCTCCATCGAGTACAGCGACCACAGGCCCCTGTATGACTGGATTGTGGAAAATGCCCTGGAACTGATGCCGGAGGCGGTGAAGTGCCGCTCCCGCCAGACAGAATTTGCCCGCTTGAACATGACCCATACCGTCATGAGCAAGCGAAAGCTGCGCCGCCTGGTGGAGGAAGGGCATGTTTCCGGTTGGGATGACCCCAGGATGCCCACCATTGCCGGCCTGCGCCGGCGGGGCGTGACTCCCGAATCCCTGGCTGACTTTCTGGAGCGGGTGGGCGTCTCCCGGGCGGACAGCATGGTGGACCTTTCCATGCTGGAATACTGTATAAGGAATGACCTGGAAGGTAAAGCTCCCAGGATGATGGCGGTTTTGGAGCCTCTAAAAGTGGTGATTACAAATTGGCCCGAGGGCCGGACGGAGTGGCTGGAACTGGAAAACATTCCGGGGGATGAAGAAGCAGGAACCCGCCAGGTTCCTTTCGGCCGGGAAATATATATAGAGAGAGAAGATTTTATGGAGGAACCCCCTAAAAAATTCCACCGTCTTTCCCCGGGAAAAGAAGTCCGCCTGAAGGGAGCCTATGTTATCCTGTGCCGGGAAGTCATTAAGGATGCCGGGGGCCGCGTGGTGGAGCTGCGGTGCAGCTATGATCCCCAAACCAGGAGCGGTGCCGATACCAGCGGTAAAAAGGTCAGGGGGGTCATCCATTGGGTTTCGGTTCCCCATGCGAAGAAGGTCACGGTGCGGCTTTATGATAAACTCTTTCTCAAAGAAAATCCCGAAGAGGAAGCCGACGGGAATGGGGATTTTATCACCAACATCAACCCCGATTCCCTGGTAACC
>SLHK01000149.1 GCA_007136165.1 Syntrophomonadaceae bacterium | reverse complement strand
CTGTCCTTTATCCTCATGGATCTGCAGGTAGAAGACCCCAACTGCCTCTACCGCTACGTTGTGGAGGTCCTTTAACGCGATTTCACCCGTTTTTTTTGCCGGTCCCTCCGGGGCCGGTTTTTTGTTTATGTAAGATCGAGAAAAGAAACCTGGCGAAAAAAGCCACCGTTAAAGAATTCTCAGAGGGGAAAGGAAGTGCACATGTAAGATTTAATGCAACCCTTTACCCTTGACCCGGTTGCATTTACTTTGAATTAACCCCACCCATAAAACAAACCTAAAAAAAACCTCATAAGCTTGTTAAATCCCCGGTCAGCATATATAATTTTTTATATAGCGATTTTGAAGGGTTGAGAGGGAGGTAAAAGATGGTCCGCATCCTGTTGGTAGACGAGCAGCCCATAACCCGCCGGGGCCTACGTCAGGTCATAGAGGAGCAGGAGTTTCTGGAGGTGACCGGGGAGGCAGGCTCCCTGGATGAAGCCCTGGAAGCTGTCAAATCCACCGGGCCCGACCTGGCCGTGCTGGACATATCTTTGGGAGGCGGCAGCGGCTTAGACTTTATTACTGCCGGCAAAAAACTGCTTCCCCACCTGAAAATACTGGTTTTCACCGCCCATGAAGAAGTCAGGCATCTCCGCCAGGTCTTATCTGCCGGCGGGGATGGGTACCTTTTAAAAAGAGCCACCGAGGCAGAACTTGCCCTGGCCCTTAAGGCTGTGGCCCGGGGCGAAAACTATATCGATCCCTACATGACCCGGGATTTGTTAAGGGATGTGACGGGGAAGGAGTCTGCCAAAAAGGAAAGCATGGTTTTAAGCAGCCGCCAGAAAGAAATATTGAAGATGGTGGCCCTGGGTTATACCGATAAGCAGATTGCTGAAAAATTGTTTATCAGTGTCAAGACGGTAGAGAGCAATAAAGCCCGAATGAAAGAAAAATTAAATATTAACCAGAGGGCCGAACTGGTTCAGTATGCCCTGGACAATTTCTTTTAGGCTTCTCGCGAAAAAGGCATATGTGGGATGGGACAAAAATGGTATAATAAAGAAAAGACATTATGGAGAGGAGAGAGGATAATGGCTCTGGTGTACCAGCGGTTCACCCATGTGTCTGTTAACCGGGCGGAAGATGATGTTCTTCTGAACATTAATTTTATGGATAGTCAACGCGAAGACAACCTCTCCCTGCTTTTGGACAGCAGTGATTTTACGGTTAAGGAGGCCCGGGGGGAAACCCCCCGCAATCCGGGAGGTATTATGGGGAGCAGGGATTTACAGGGCCTTTTAGGCAAACGGATTTATTTAAAAAGCACCCGGGGACTTCGGGAGGCCCTCATGGGGATGCCTAGGGAAGAGCGGGAACATTGCTTCCAGTTATTAATAGCCGGAGTTGCCAGTGTGGTTCAGGCGGAAGTCTTTCTCCTGCCGGAAAGGGGTTTTTCCACCCCGGAGGAATTTGAGACCTTCTTTCAAAAGGCTTATGAGAACGGCTGCATATACTATGCTAACCCGGACAGGGCCCAGCGCGATTTCATGGCCTACGTAGAAGCCAACCACAAGGGGCGGGGCAAAAATTCCCTCTTCAGCCGCCAAACCCTATCCACCGTCCGCCGGGCTCCCGGGGAGGACCGGTACCTGGTGCGGGGGAACATCTGCGATTCCTTCCACGAAATAGCCATAAAGCTCCTGGTGGATTACGACAAGACCATCCTGGCGTCCAGGGCTTCTCTTCCCAGGGTGCCTGACCTGATCTGCAGCGAGAGCATAAATCATTTTCAAAAAATTAACGGGAAAAAACTGTCCTCGCAAAATATCCGGGAATTAGTGGGCCTAGCCGGAGGTTCCTGGGGCTGCGCCCATTTGGGAGACCTGGTGGTGGAAGGCGCCAGGTCTCTGGAGAGAGTTTTGTAAAACTGTTTTGTGACTTTGGGCCGGGCCTGCCTGGGGCCCGGTTTTTATTTGGAGAAAAACAGCTATAAAATTCATGGGTATGGTTAAAATGATAATACAAAAAGGCGCCTGTAGCTCAATGGATAGAGCAGTGGGTCTTCGTAACCCAAAGATGCAGGTTCAATTCCTGACCGGGCGCACCATTCCATTTAGACCCTGTGAGGTCTTAGAGAATGCCAACTCAGTACATAAAGAAAGCCGCAAAAAGAGCTTTGTCCCCTTTTTTTTACGGGCGGGAAGTTTTCCAAAGCGACAGCGAGTATAACAAAATCCGGGTAGTGGATAAGAGGGGCCACCGGTTCCTTATCTTCGATGACCCTTCTTTTGCGGGTAAGTACCCGGAAGAAATTTTCCAGGGGTGCCTTTCTTTAAAAGACCCGTTAAATACCTCCTGTCCCTACGCCGACTACTTCCACTTTGCCTTGGTTCTGCGGCCCGCCATCAAGTCCGTCTTCATGGTGGGCTTAGGCTCCGGCCTGATACCCCTGCAGTTCCTTGACCGCTACCCCCTGGAAGAGTTCCACGTGGCGGAACTGGACCCCCGGGTGGTGGAGGTGGCGGCCCGCTACTTCTCCCTGCCCCGGGATATGCGGCTCAAAGTCTTCGTCCGGGAGGGCCGGGCTTTCCTGGAGGAAAGCCGCCGGCCCTACGACCTCATCCTCCTGGACGCCTTCTTTGCCCGTTCCCTCCCCTTTCCCCTCTTCACCCGCCAGTTCTTTCGCCTGGTCAAAAAAAGGCTTTCCCGGGCTGGCCTCTTTTCCCTGAACGTGAACGGCGCCCTGGAGGGGGAGAAGAGCAGGCTTTTCCGCTCCCTCTACAAAACCCTGGAGACGGAGTTTCCTTCCCTGTGTTTTTTTGCTCACCGGCCGGGGAAACCGGAAGAGGTGCAAAACATTGTGCTCCATGCCTCTGCGTCAGCGGATTTACCCTCAGAAGTCCAGGGCCTGAAAAGCCTGGGCATGCACGATTTCTCCGCAACCCTGGAGCATCTTTTTTGCCGCCGGCTGCCGGTGGAGGATGTCCCTATTTTCGATGACCAGCAGGGGCTGGTTACCCTGGATTTATACGACTTTCCCGTTAAACATTAAGAGCCCTGGGAGGTGAAAATGTGGAGGACTACCGGAAGTGCTGCAGCCCCGCCGGCGGGGGGGAAGCTGTTTTGCGGACCGTGGGGGCCGGGGAACGGGATAGGTTTAACCATTACATCAAGAACCATCCCCACGGATGCGTCCTGCAATCCTATGAATGGGGGGAGCTAAAAAAAAGGTACGGCTGGTCCCCCGCCCGCCTGGTCCTGGAGCGGGAGGGCGAAATTGCGGGGGCCGTGACTCTTCTGCTTAAGGAGAAGGGTTTTTGCCCCATGGCCTATTCGCCCCGGGGGCCTGTGGTGGATATTTCGCAGGGGGATTCCTTCCGGCTTTTCCTCCACGCCCTCAGGGACTACCTGAAAAGCCGCGGGGTGGCCTTTTGGAAGATGGATCCGGAGGTGGATGCCTGCAAATCAGCGCGGGAGGCCTTTAAGGGAAGCTTCACCCCTTCTTCCACCCATGATGGCTTCGGGGGCATACAACCCCGGGCTGTCTGGCGGCTGGATGTGAGCCGGGGCAGCTATCCCGAAAACTGCCTGGGCAAGTCGGCCCGCCGCCAGATCAAAAAAGCCCAAAAGGAAGGCATAAAAATCCGTCAGGGCTGCCGGGAGGACCTCCCTGCCTTTTACCGGGTCCTCAAAGAGACGGCGGCCCGGAACCGCTTCCGCCTCCGTCTCCCGGCCTATTACGAGGATATGTGGGACCTGCTCCACGGCCCGGGCCACCTGTACCTGGCCCTGGCCCACCGGGAGGGCCGGATCCTCTGCGGCGCCCTGGCGGCCCCTTTCGGCAGGGGGGTCTGGGACCTCTATGCCGGCACCAGTGAAGAGGCCAGGAAGACGGGGGCCTCCTATCTCTTGACCTGGGACATGATCCAGCGGGCTGCCCATCAGGGGCACTCTTTTTATGACCTGGGCGGCATCCCCCTGAAGGAGGACGGCCAGGGCCCTTTGCAGGGACTGTACCGGTTCAAAAGCAGGTTTGGAGGGGAGCGGCGGGAATTCGTGGGGGAGTACGACCTGATCCTCTCTCCCTTTAAGCACCGCCTCTGGCACCTGGGTATGGGGGCCCGGGAGCGGCTCCTGAAGAACCTCCAGTCTTAAACCTACTTGCCCAGGTCCAGGGTCCTTCCCCCGGTGATGGATTGAAGGTCTTCCAGGGACACGGGTACCAGGGAGTGGGGGGAGCCGGCAGCGGCGTAGACCACGGGGAACCTGCCCAGGCTCTCATCCAGCAGGACGGGCAGCTTTGCCTTCAGGGCGAAGGGGCAGACCCCCCCGGGAGGGAAGCCCGTTATCTCCTCCGCTTCCTCCGGCCCCGCCATACTCACCTTTCCCGCAACTCCCATGGCGTTTTTCAGCTTTTTCATGTCCACCCGCATATCCCCGCAGGTGACCACCAGCACCGGGTTCCCTTTTAGCAAAAAGACCAGGGATTTGGCAATCTGGGCCACTTCCACCCCCAGGGCTTGGGCTGCCAGTTCCGAGGTGTGGGTGTTATCTTCAATTTCAATGACTCTAAGGTTCCCCGGCACTTTTTGTAAAAAACTCTTAACTCTTTCCGTCGGCATAACGTCACCCCTATATGTATAATTCTCTTAAACAAAAAATTCTTTTTTCCTGTCCCCTCTTCCTGCCCACAGCCCCATATTATTAAGTTTTAATAATAATAGGGAAAGCCGGTTTCTTGCCCGCCCGCCGGGTGCTATAATTAAAATAGCTTCGAGAAAGGAGTTAACCCACTGTGCACTTGACGCGAGGTTTCGAACTCACCTTGAAATATTACCCC
Source organism: Syntrophomonadaceae bacterium (assembly GCA_007136165.1). Lineage (GTDB taxonomy): Bacteria > Bacillota > Dethiobacteria > PWVN01 > PWVN01 > PWVN01. Next base: position 254 of record SLHK01000149.1, on the reverse strand, counting down.
CTGGCCCTCCTGGCTTTCCTGGCGGACCTTGTAAACCTGGGAGATATAAGCCGGAGGTTTACGTATGACTTCCACCTTAAATTTACCGTGCCCTCGGCCCTGCCGTCCCTGACCCAGGTTTTGCCCGACCCTCCGGGCGCCGGAGGCCTTCATATCAATGTCCCCTTCGAGCATCTGGGAGCTTTCGGCCTGGTGTTCTTTTTAGCTTTTATTCTCTTAAGCGCCTATCTCAAGGGGGGGTTTTTGGGCTCCAT
>SLHK01000164.1 GCA_007136165.1 Syntrophomonadaceae bacterium | reverse complement strand
TTGGGTGCCGTGCTGGCCCTGGGGCCCCAGCATGTTTGGAGGTGGGGACTGAATGCCCTCACCCATTTTCAGCAGATAACGGGCACCACCCCCCAGCAGGGGGGGCTGCTCTTGATGATGGCAGGCCTGGCCCTCCTCTACCTGGGGGGCCGGAACCTGTCCATTTCAGTATTGGGCCTGTTCCTGCCCCACGAAGAGGGCCGGGTGGTGGATCTTTTGTACCGGCGCCGCCTCCTGCAGCGGGGCCCCCACCTGGTGGTCATCGGCGGCGGAACGGGCCTCTCCGTCCTCCTCCGGGGTATCAAGGAATACACCTCCAACATAACGGCGGTGGTCAACGTCTGTGATGACGGGGGCAGCTCCGGCCGCCTCCGGGGGGATATGGGCATCCTGCCTCCGGGGGATATACGCAACTGCCTCCTGGCCCTGGCCGACACGGAGCCCGTTATGAAGCGCCTCTTCCAGCACCGCTTTACTACGGGGGAACTGGCGGGCCATAATTTTGGCAATCTCTTCATCGCCGCCATGAGCGAGCAGATGGAATTTAAAGAAGCCATTAAAGAGTTCAGCAAGGTGCTGGCGGTGCGGGGCCAGGTCCTGCCCGTCACCCTGGAGGCTGTCACCCTGGAGGCCCAACTGGTAGACGGCGCCCTGCTGCGGGGCCAGTCAAACATTGCCCGGGCTCAGGGGCCCATCAAAAGGGTGGCCCTTTCCCCCCCCGGAAGCCGTGCCCTGCCGGAAGTCCTGCAGGCCCTGGCCCACGCCGACGCCATTATCCTGGGTCCCGGAAGCCTCTTTACCAGCGTTATTCCCAACCTGCTGGTCCCGGAGGTTAGGGAGGCTGTCGCCCGTTCCCCGGCCAAAAAGTATTACGTGTGCAATGTCATGACCCAGCCCGGGGAGACCACCGGCTTTACGGCAGCGCAGCACCTGGAGACCCTGGAAGAATACCTGGGAAGCGGCGTTATAGACTATTTTATCGTCAATGAAGCCCGGGATATCCCCAGGGAACTGAGGGAGCGCTACCGGGAGGAAGGGGCCCAGCTGGTAACACCCGATGCGGAAAAAATCAAGGATAAGAGGATCAAGGTTATCAAAGGGCATCTCAGCGCCGGCAGGGAATTGATTCGCCACGATGCGGGCCTTTTGGCCAAGACCATCATGGAAAGCCTGCTTCAGGAAGGGAACTGGGCGGGCAGCACCCACCCCCACCTTTCCCACCGGACCATCAGCAAAGGAAGGTGAATCCTGATGCCTCCCACCTTTACCTTTACCACCCGGGCAAAAAACTCCCTTTCCCGTTTCTCGCTGCGGCAGGAGGATTGCTGCCTCCGGGCGGAACTGGCCTCTTTCCTGCACATGAAAGGCAGCATCCAGATGGCTTCCGGCAGGATTGCCCTGACGGTTATCACGGAAAACCCGGCGGTGGCCCGGCGCCTTTTCTCCCTCTTCAAGAGCCTCTACGGCTTGAATACGGAGATTTTCTTCCGTCAGAAAACCCGCCTGAAAAAGAATAATGTCTACCTGGTGCAGGTCCGGGGTGAGGAACGGGTCCGCTATATTCTCAAAAACCTGGGCAGGCTGGACCCTCAGGGGCACCTTCTCATGGGGGTGGACAAGAAACTCTTCAGGCGGCGGTGCTGCAAAAAGGCTTTTCTCCGGGGAGCCTTCCTGGCCGGCGGTTATTTATCGGATCCCGGTTCCACTTATCACCTGGAACTGGTGGTGGATTACGAGGAGTATGCCCGCACCCTGGTGAAGCTTTTGCAGGACTTCGGCCTCAAAGCAAAAGTTCACCGGCGCAAGAAGTCTTATGTGGCCTACATTAAAGGGAGCGATGCCATTGCTGACTTTTTGCAGCTTATCGGCGCCCACGAAGCCCTGCTGGGCTTCGAAAATACCCGGGTGGTCAAGGATATGCGGAACCGCATCAACCGGCTGGTGAATTTTGAGACGGCCAATTTGAACAAAACGGTGGATGCGGCCCTGCAGCAGCTGGAGGACATCAAAGTGATCCAGGCTACCATAGGCCTGGAGCGCCTCCCCGCCGGTATCAGGCCCCTGGCAAAGCTCCGCTTGGCCTACCCTGAGGCCAGCCTGAAGGAACTGGGGGCCATGCTGAACCCGCCCCTGAGCAAATCGGGGGTGAACCACCGTTTTCGCAAGCTGAGGCAGATTGTTGCAAAACTTGTGCCATAATTATAAATAGAGCAGGATTTTTTTAAAAAATGTCGAAGTAATAATACATATGCCCTCAATCCGTGCCTTTCTTCCTGTGAGACACCCGGTCGGAGCCCCCTTAGTATGGAAGGCATAGGGTACGGACCTGCGGCATATCTATTACTGCGGACATTTTCTTTTTAGCGAGGTTATACCGGTGAAAATAGCCCATGAAATCAAACTGGAGCAAACTCAAAAGCTGGTAATTACCCCGGAACTGCAGCAGGCCATCACCCTGCTTCAGCTTTCTTCCCTGGAGCTTTCTCAGTACCTGGAAGAGGAGCTCATGGTTAACCCTGTCCTGGAACTGGCGGAGGAAGAGGGGGAAGGGGAGGTAAGGGAAGAAAAGGCTGATTCCGAGCCCGATAAGGACAAGGGCATCGATTGGGATGAATATTTCCAGGAGCAGATTGAAAGCGATAGGCCCTATGTAAGAAAAAATGAAGACGAGAACAACTATGAAAACTATGTGCCCAACACCCTTTCTCTGCAGGAACACCTGCTGCTGCAGCTGGGTTTGATCCCCCTTTCACCCCAGGAATTCCTGGTGGGAGAGTTTCTGGTGGGCAATATCGATGAAAACGGCTATCTGAGGGGGGACATGGAGGAGTTTAGCCGCCTGCTGGGAGTCTCCGGAGATATTCTGGACAAGGTCCTCTCTACCATCCAGGGGTTTGACCCGGCAGGGGTGGGAGCCCGCTCCGTCAAGGAATGCCTCCTGCTCCAGATGAGGGAGAAGGAAGGTTATGACCCCCTGGCGGAAGTGGTCATCCGGGAGTATTTATCCCAGGTGGCGGACAACCGCCTCCGGGATATTGCCCAGGCCCTGGAAGAGGATCCGGCCCGCATTCAAGGGATTGTGGATTTTATCCGCTCCCTGGACCCCAAACCGGGGTGTTCCTTTGGCGGCAGCCGGGAGACCCGCTACATTCTTCCGGACCTGGTGGTGGAGAAAGTTAAGGATGAATATGTGATCATCGTCAATGATACCCTGATGCCCCGCCTGACCATCAACTCCTATTACCGCAGCATGTTAAAGCGGAAGGATGAAGGGCCCATCTCCACCTTTATTAAAAAGCGTCTGGACTCGGCCCTTTGGCTTATCAGGAGCATAGAGCAGCGCCGCCTGACTCTCTACCGGGTCATGGACCAGATTGTCACCGCCCAGTCCCACTTTTTTGACAGGGGCATTCGCTACCTGAAACCCCTTACCCTCAGGGATGTGGCCGACATATTGGGGATCCACGAGTCCACTGTCAGCAGGGCTACGGCCAACAAGTATGTCCAAACCCCCCGGGGCATCTTCCCTTTGAAATTCTTCTTCTCCAGCGGGGTGGATACTCCCGGCGGCGGTTCCGTGTCCTCTTCCAGCATCAAGCACTTCCTGAAGGAACTCATCGAGGAGGAAAACGTGCAGAAGCCCTTAAGCGACCAGAAACTGGCGGATCTCCTGGAGGCCAACAACATTTTCATATCCCGGCGCACCGTTACCAAATACCGGGAAGAATTGAAAATTCCAGCATCGGGGCGCAGGAAGCGGCATTAGGCACTTCCGGGGTGGCAGGTGGACAAGAAGTGAAAAAAGCAGCCCCTAACCCGAATTATTCGTTGACATGTTCCGGCACCAGTGGTAACATCTAAGTGGACAGCAAATTTTTTTAGCCGTTGTGGGACAAATTAGATAACAGTGGGTACAAATATGTCCCAATGGAGGGCAAAGCATGAATGATTCTTTAGACCTGATAAATAGAATTATACCGGAGGCTGCTCTGCTCCTGAAACAGCGGTACGACATTTTAAGTGCCATTCATTCTTTCCAGCCTTTAGGCCGCCGGAGCCTTTCCCTGAAGTTGTCTCTAAACGAGCGCCGGATGCGGCGGGAACTGGATTATTTACGCAAGCAGGGCCTTATAGAAGCCCGGGGGGAAGGAGTATATCTGACGGAAGAGGGGGTGTCCCTCCTCCTGGATATGCAGCCCTATGTGAGGGAAGCTTTAGGCCTCACATACCTGGAAGAGAACCTGGCGGCCCGCCTGGGCCTTTCCCGGGCTATCATCGTACCGGGAGACAGCGACAGCAGCGATGCCGTCAGCCTGGATATGGGCCGGGCCGCGGCCCGCTGTATCCGGGAAAACCTGAAGGAAGATTCCACCATTGCCGTTACCGGCGGCTGGACCCTGGCCCGGGTGAGCCAGGTGACCACCGGTTATTTCCCGGGAGTTACCGTGGTACCCGCCCGGGGAGGGCTGGGGGAGAAGGTGGAGATCCAGGCCAACACCATCGCCGCCCGCCTGGCGGAAAACCTGGGAGGGGCTTACAGGCTCCTGCACATCCCGGAAAACCTGGACCCGGCGGCTTTGAAGGCCCTGTTGGCCAACATTCGCATCCAGGAAGTCCTCAGTATCATTCACGGTGCCGATATTCTTCTCTTCGGTGTTGCCAGGGCTGACAGCATGGCCGGAAGGCGGGGGCTTACCCCCGACGAGACCCGGGAGCTCCTATCCCGGGGAGCCGTATCGGAGGCCCTGGGCCATTACTTCAACGAAAGGGGGGAAGTTGTGGCCAGCGTGCCCGGCCTGGGCCTGGAATTTTCCGATATGCCCCGCTTGAACCTGTCCATGGCTGTGGCCGGGGGAGGAAGCAAATCCCAAGCCCTGAGGGCGGCCCTGACAAACCGGCCCCGTCAGGTTCTGGTTACCGACGAGGGTGCCGCCAGGGGAATACTGGAAAAGGATTCAGGTTTTTAAGGATATTTAGGATACCGTTATTCTCGGGTTACCCTGCCTGCGGGCAGCAAATATATATCACTAAAGGAGAGGATTTTCATGACAGTGCGTTTAGGCATCAATGGTTATGGAAGGATTGGCCGGGCCTGCCTCAGGGCTTC
>SLHK01000080.1 GCA_007136165.1 Syntrophomonadaceae bacterium | reverse complement strand
TCAAGACGGGTGATGAGAGCTGTGATACCGGCAAAAAGGAGGCCTTAACGGCCTCCAACCTAACAGTATATGCAGTTGCCCGGGTTTTGGTGAGCCGTTTTAAACACTATTTGTATCCCTTGCTGCTTTTGTGTTTTTTGTTGTAGTGCCGGTCTCCCTTGAACCCTCCCCGCCCGCGCCGGGATTCAAAGGGGCGCCGTTTATCCTGCCGAAACTTCTTGGCAGACAGGGGAGCCTCTTCCGTTAACTGCACGGGGGCCTCCCGGGACTCTTTTATCAAGAGCTTCAGGGACGCCGCTACAAGGGCGACTGCATCCTTTGACTTCACCATCTCCTTGGCCAGGTCCCGGTACAGGAGGATGTCTTCCTCCCCGGCGGTCTGGAGAATCTTGTCCGCCGCCAGGCGCTGCAGGCTGTCCTGGGCTTCATCAGCAGAGGGAACAGGCCGGGGGGCAATATTCCTCTTGGTTACCTCTTCGATGTGCCGCAGGTGGCCCATCTCCCGGGGTGTCACAAAGGAAATGGCCAATCCCGGTTTCCCCAACCTTCCCGTCCGGCCAATTCGATGCACGTAGCTCTCCGGGTCCTGGGGGATATCGAAGTTGTACACATGGCTGATCCCGCTGATATCCAGGCCCCGGGCTGCCACATCCGTTGCCACCAGGATTTCCGTCGTCCCCTTGCGAAAATTGCGCATAACGCTGTCCCGCTTGGCCTGAGTCAGGTCGCCGTGGAGAGCTTCGGCAGCATAACCCCTCCTGCCCAAGGCCTCATACAGCTCGTCCACCCTCCTTTTGGTCCTGCCAAAAACCAGGGCCAGTTCCGGAGGGTGCATATCCAGAAGGCGGCAGAGAGTATCGAATTTTTGCCGTTCCTGCACCTGGACGTAATACTGTTTGGTGTTGGGAACGGTAATCTCCTTGGGACGAATACTGATAAACTCGGGGTCCTTCATATAATTCGCAGCAAGGTTCTGAATGGGTTTCGGAATGGTGGCGGAGAAAAGCAGGGTTTGACGGTCCGTCGGCACATCTTTAAGGATGGTTTCGATGTCACCAATAAAACCCATATTCAGCATTTCATCAGCCTCATCCAGGACCACTACCCTGACCTGCTGCAGCCGGATGGTCCTCCTGCGCATGTGGTCCATAAGGCGTCCCGGGGTAGCCACGATAACCTGCGGCCTCCCCTTCAAGGACTTAATTTGCCGGCCCATATCCTGCCCGCCGTATATGGGCAAGGCACGAATGCCTTTAAAGCGCCCCAGGGTATTGAGCTCTTCTGCCACCTGTACCGCCAGCTCCCTGGTGGGCGCAACTACCAGGCCCTGAATATATTCCGACTTCTTATCAATTTTTTCCAACATGGGAATACCAAAGGCAGCGGTCTTTCCCGTACCTGTTTGGGCCTGGCCTATAACATCCCTGTCTGCCATTATCAGGGGGATGGCCTGTTTCTGGATGGGGGTGGTTTCCTCGAACCCCATCTCCTTGGTGGCCCTGATAAGGGGTTCGCTCAACCCCAACTCATGAAATAACGACATCTCTTAACTTCCTTTCATTATACAGTATGTTCATTTATGTACAATTCCTTACACAAAAAGAAAGGCACTTCCGAGGTATCGGAAATGCCTTTACTCTCGTTTTTGACTTTATACTAAAGGCACAACTTTGGCCGCCTGGGGCCCTCTGTTGCCTTCAACAACGTCAAATTCCACGCTTTGCCCTTCTTCCAGGGTTTTAAACCCTTCGCTCTGGATAGCGGAAAAATGGACAAATACATCCCCGCCCTCTTCTGTTTCGATAAAACCGTACCCTTTTTCTGCATTAAACCACTTTACTTTTCCTTGCATCTTAGAGACCTCCAATTAAAATTGTGAATCAAAAAGCTGATAAAACTTAAACTACCTTTTCCCTGTAAAACAGAGGCCTAAAGATCGTTTCAGTTGTCCTCACCTTTTCAATACCGGTAATAACGATATCACATCTCGAGCCAAAGCGCAAGTAATCCGATGGAAAATTTTTTCTAAATCCCAGGGCAAAACTCCCATGGCAGTACCGTTATGCTCTTAATTTTACCGGTCCGACTTACTTTTATACAGGAATTTCTTGCAAATATCTGAACAACAAGATAGAAGGCAAGGAATTTTTCCGCCGGGCTCATAGCATATAAAGAGAAATAATATCCTTAAGGGCCGCTGCGGCAGCACCCCGGGGGTTGGAATAACCTCCTATCACCGTAAGGGGCCCCATGGTGTCGCTTACAAAGTGGATGCCCTTGGTGGTGCCCGAAACGCCGGCCAGGGGATGCTCAAAGGGGAGAAATTTGGGCCCTGTCTTTAAGACGCAGGCTTCTTTTCTCAGTTCTGCCGAACCCACCAGCTTTAGGGTGCCCCCTGAATTCCCGGCTTCCTTCAGGTCGGCAGCCCCGACCCGGGTAATGCCCTCCACCGCCATGTCGGACAAACTAAAGGTTTTTTCAAAAAGGGTATTGGCAATTATCAAAAGCTTGTACGCCGTGTCCCATCCCTCCACATCAAGAGAAGGTTCAGGCTCGGCAATACCCCGCCGCTGAGCCTCCGCCAGGCCCTGGGCAAAACTGAGCCCCTCCCTCTCCATGCAGGTGAGAATGAAGTTACTGGTACCGTTCAGGATACCTTCAATAGAAGTGATCCGGCTGCCGGCCAGGCTGTTTACCGCCACATCCACGGTAGGCAGGGCCGCTGCCGTGGCCCCGCTGTATTTGACTTTAGTCCCCGCTGCTTGGGCTATCCCCATTATTTCTGCAAAGTTATGGACCAGGGGCCCCTTGCACAATGTAACTGCATGCATGCCATCCCCAAGGGCTTTCTTAATATTGGACATTCCCGGCTCAAAGGATGCCTTGGCATGGCTGGGGGTGGCTTCCACCCATACCGAGGCCCTGGAGAGAGCCACCGCTTCCGGCCCCGTCAGCCCTTCCGTAAATCCCGGCATATCTGCCAGTTCCCCGCCCTGAGCCAGGCTTTCCAGAAACTTCAGGTCCAGGCCGCCTCCGTCATGGGCAGCTCCCCGGCTGTTTGCCGCCAGGACCAGCCTCATATCCAGGCCATAGCGGCGGGTAAGGTCAGTGTGTTTTTCCGCCAAAAGCCCTGCGAAAGCCCGCCCAACATGGCCAAAACCGGAAAGTGCGATATTGATCTGCATTATCCTAACCCCCAATCAAATTATAAGGCAGTACGCCAGAGGCAGTTTCCACTCCCTAACTCTCTTATCTTCTCCAAGACCATGAATTTTCCTCTCACCGCTTCAGGGGACGGCTCATCTGTTTGACAAAAAAGCGGCAGCCATGCTACAATATAAACATACCCCCTAGGGGTATATTCTTGCACCCGGAAGGAGTACAGATTACTATGACTTCTTATGTAAAAACACAAAGAACCTTCTCTTTTATCCGGCGGTACGGCTGGCTGGTTACCCTGATAATTGCCCTGGGGGGCCTGTGGGCCCCGAGGCTGGGACTCCTGGTCCCCCCTATTATGGCGGCCTTGATGGTCATGAGCCTCTTTGGCGGAAAGTACTGGTGCGGAAACTATTGTTTTCACGGAAGCCTTTTTGACACCCTGGTTATGCCTCGGAGCAGAAACATTAAAACCCCGGCTCTCCTGCGTTCCCGGGGCTTTATCACCCTCTTCTTCATAATATTCATGTTTGCCCTGGCCCGCAGGCTGATAACGGTTTTTGAACATCCGGGGGGCGCCGATTTTTGGGACCGGCTGGGTTTTGCCTTTGTACTCACATACCTGGTGGTGACTGTAGCGGGCAGCGCCTTAAATATTTTCTTAAATCCCCGGGCCTGGTGCCACTTCTGCCCCATGGGCACCATTCAGAGCCTCCTTTACAAAGCAGGCAAATATTTACCGTGGACGGACAGTTGGGGTAAAAAAGTCGCCATCAAGGACGGCAGCCTTTGCCTATCCTGCGGCAAATGCAGCAGGGTATGCCCCATGCAGCTGGAACCCCATGGGGAGCTTATGAACAGTAAAATACTGCATAACGGGGCCTGCATCCGGTGCGGGGTCTGCACCCGCCACTGCCCGCAGAATCTTCTCTCCCTGGAAACGCCAAGCAAGATTTTCCATAAAAAAGAGGGAAATATCATAAGACTGGAGAAAGTTAGATAAAATATAAGAAAACCTTTTAAAGGAGAGAGATCCCAATGCCACTGGTTACATCCACAGACATGTTTGCCCGAGCCTATGAGGGCGGTTACGCTATAGGTGCCTTTAACGTAAACAATATGGAGATCGTTCAGGGAATCACCGAAGCGGCCAAGGAAGAGAAGGCCCCCTTAATCCTGCAGGTTTCTGCCGGTGCCCGGAAATATGCCAGCCACACTTACCTGATGAAGTTGGTGGAAGCAGCCCTGGAGGATACGAATTTGCCCATCTGCCTGCATCTGGACCACGGGGACACCTTTGAGCTCTGCAAATCCTGTATCGACGGGGGGTTTACCTCCGTCATGATCGACGGCTCCCACCTGCCCTTTCAGGAGAACATCCAGCTGACTAAAAGGGTCTGCGACTACGCCCATGCTCATGGCGTGGTGGTGGAAGGAGAGTTGGGCAGGCTGGCGGGCATTGAGGACGCCGTCAATGTTTCGGAAGAAGATGCTGCCTTTACCAAGCCCGAAGAGGTGGAAGAATTTGTGCAAAAAACAGGGGTGGACTCCCTGGCCATTGCCATCGGCACCAGTCACGGAGCCTTCAAGTTCAAGGGAAAACCCCGGTTGAGGTTTGATATTTTGGAAGAAGTTCAAAAGAAACTCCCCGGCTTCCCCATAGTCCTCCACGGCGCCTCCTCCGTCATTCCCGAATATGTGGACATGATCAACAAATTCGGCGGCAGCATGCCCGGGGCCCAGGGGGTTCCCGAAGAGATGCTGCGGAAGGCCGCCTCCATGGCCGTCTGTAAAATAAACATAGATTCCGACTTGCGTCTGGCCATGACGGCCACTATCCGGAAGTACCATGCGGAAAACCCCTCCCATTTCGACCCCCGCCAGTACCTGGGCCCGGCCCGGGCGGCCATCAAGGAACTGGTTCGCAACAAACTGATCCACGTCCTGGGCTGCAACGGCAAAGCCTAGAGGG
>SLHK01000189.1 GCA_007136165.1 Syntrophomonadaceae bacterium | reverse complement strand
TGGCCGATGTAGGGGTTGGTACCCTCCCGGGGCATAAAAGTGCCCGTCCCGGGGCTGGTAAAGGTGCAGTGGCTGTAGGCGCCTATCCAGCCGGCGCCCGCCTCGGACAGGGCGTCCCTTACGACATCGGTGTGGGAAGGCGGTACAAATACCACCAGCTTCAGCAGGGGGTCTTCTCCAATCTTTTGCAGGATTTTAACGTCTCTTAGGGAAAAGGCCCTGGCCAGGTGATGGTTTACCCCTTCTTCGGCGGCATCCAGGTTGGTGTGGGCTGCAAAAACATTGAGGCCCTGGATGAGGGTTTCCTTGAGCAGGGCGCCCTGAGGCGTATCCGTCCGCAGGGTTTTTAATGGTTTCGGCAGGAAGGGATGATGGCAGACGATGAGGTTTGCCCTGAGCCGGAGGGCTTCCTCCAGGACGGCCCCGTCATAGTTGAGGCTTACCAGCAGGTTGGTCACGGAAGTATCGGGGCGCCCCACCAGGAGCCCCACATTATCCCAGTCCAGGGCCCGGCTTTCGGGGGCCAGTTCTTCCATGAAACCCGCGATATCACTTACCCTTAGAGACAATATCCATCAACCTCTCCAGTTTTTTTAACTCTTTGGCAAATTTCCGGCGGAGCTCATCCCTATCCTTCCTGCGGGAGCGGGATAGGCTCTCCAGGATCAGGCGGGTCTTTCCCAGCTTCAAATCCAGGTACTCTTTAAGGAGGGGATCCTCATTTTCCAGGAGCTTCTCGCCAAAGGGAAGGCTTGTGCTGACGGAACCGTCCTGGCAGACTGCCAGGAATATTTCGTAGAGCCGGCCGTCATCCTTCGCCAGGGCTTCATGGGCGATGGCAAACCCCTTCCCGGGAAGCCAGGCCCGCAAATCGTCGGGGCGGGTCATGGGCTGCAGGATAAAAGTATCCAACTTGTCCAGGTTAGGCGGTTTTTGCTGCAGGATTTCCCCGATGGTGCCGCTTCCCAGGCCGGCGATAACGGCTATTTCCACGCCGTCTTGAGGTTGCAAAGCCTGGAGGCCGTCCCCCAGCCTGAGGTCCACCCGGGTTCCCAGGGGGTGGTCCTCCAAGTTTTTTTGGGCCCGGGCAAAAGGCTTGTCCCCAACCTCCACGGCAATGACAGAGTCGCTAATGCCCTGTTCCAGGAGATACAGGGGCAGCAGGGCATGGTCCGTGCCTATGTCAGCCACCACTTTCCCGGAGGGTACGAGTTCCGCTATTTTGGCCAATCGGGGAGGAAGTTTCACCGCTGGATAACCCCTTAGAAAACCCCTTTTAGAAGTGCAGCACAATTATATAATTAACCAATTCCATATTAAATATAAAATTCCTGCCTGCCGGCAAGATGCTTCTTTCAGGTACTTCTTTCAGATGTTTTTTCCCTCCCCCGCCGGGGGAGTCGGGACAGCGGGAGCCCGGGGCAAAAGGGGCTTTTCCAGGGAAGGAGAAAGCCACAGGGTTTACTTTTTTTCACGATACCGATAAACTAATGAATAGAAACTGCTTGCCGAAGGTAATAACGGCCATCTCCTTGCCCGTCATTACGAAAAACATATCCCTTTATTTCATAGGCAGCAAGAACGAACCGTCTCCGTTTGCTGCCCATTTGCTGCCCGCGAAGGAGGTTTGAGGCCCGGATGTTAGATGCTGACGATACCGGTTCTGCGGAAGGATACCCCCGGGGCCGCTGGCTGATATGGGGGGTTTTGACCCTGGCCTTCATGATCGTCTATTTTCACAGGGTATCGCCCACCTTTATCATTGACAGGCTCATGGTGGATTTTGAGGCCCGGGAGGGGGCCGTTCTGGGAAGCCTGGCCGCCATCTATTTTTATGTGTATGTGGTCATGCAGATCCCCACGGGCCTGCTGGCAGACTTCTGGGGCCCCCGTTATACCATAACCACAGGCATGGTCCTGGCTGCTGCCGGCTCCCTGGCCTTTGGGGCGGCCCCCACCTTCTTCCACCTCTTTTTGGGCCGGTTCCTGGTGGGCCTGGGAGTCTCGGTGGTCTTTGTCTGCATCTTAAAGGCACTGGCCAACTGGTTTCCCCCCACGGAATTCAGCACCGCTGCGGGAGGCATCATTTTCATGGGCAACCTGGGGGCCATCGCCAGCACCACCCCCCTGGCCCTTATAGTTGACGCATACGGCTGGAGGGCGGCCTTTGCAGGGGTGGGGCTCTTGAGCCTGGCCGTTGCCCTGGTATGCTGGCGGCTGGTGACGGACCGGCCTGCAAGCCCCGGGGCGGGAGGCAGGAAGGCCCGGCGGGTTACTCCCACCATCAATAAGAGTATGGTTCTTCAGGTGGCACGAAACCCCGGCACCTGGTACCCCTTTTGGGTCCTGTTTGGCCTCTACGGGACCCTTATGGCCTTTTTTGGCGCCTGGGGAGGGCCGTACATGATGCAGATTTACGGGCTCAGCCGTACCCAGGCGGCCAATGTGATGCTGTTTGTGGCCCTGGGCATGATGGCCGGGTCCCTGAGCGGTTTTCTTTCCGACCGCCTGAAAATGCGGCAGAAACCCTTCCTCTTCTTTGTAGCCCTCTACGTGACGGGCTGGTCGCTGCTGACCTTTTGGGGCATGGCCAGGCCTCCCCTGGCCGTCCTCTATGTTCTCCTCTTTATTATGGGGGCCGGCGGAGGCGGCGCCGCCCCCGTCCTGGGGCTCACCTGCGTCAAAGAGGCCAACCCTCCGGAGATCTCGGGATTGGCTATGGGCACGGCCAACATAGGAGGGTTTTTGGGCGTTTCCCTCATGCAGCCCCTGATGGGCTATATCCTGGATCGAAACTGGGAGGGCGTCCTGCTGGACGGAGTAAAAATATATCCCCAGGAAGCCTATTTCAAGGCCTTCCTCATCGGCGGCCTGGTGCTGGCTGCCACCTGTTGGACAATTTTCCTGATCCGGGATAACTTTTCAGGAACTTCTTCCCCCCAAACAACCCCGAAAGATTAGCTTGTACTCACCCCCTTTCTATTCAGCAATCCCGGATAATTCTTATGTTTAAAAAGTTTTTGTAATATTTTGTAGATTTTTGCTATTGGCAGGAAACTGCAGGGTCTGTGGCTAATATAAATTATTAAGTTAACTTTTCCAAAAGAATCATAGACGGGGCGGACGAAGGGTTAAACTTACTCGCGGGAAGTTTGGTTTTTCTTCATCGGCACCCGGAGGGGAGGTGGTCTATGGTTAAGGGCGGCAGGCAGTAAGTTTTACAAGGGTACAAAAATTTATTTTAAGGAGGTATACCCGTGCATTCTTTGCTTTTTGTTATTGTAGCCCTTGCCCTGTATTATCTGGCTTATAAGTTTTATGCTACCTTCCTGTCGGAGAAAATCTGGCAGTTGGACCCCAACAGGGAAACACCTGCTGTAAAATACGAAGATGACTTCGAATTTGTACCTACCGACACCCCCGTGGTGGCAGGCCATCATTTTACATCCATCGCCGGCGCAGCCCCCATTGTGGGCCCCGTGGTAGCGGCCATCTGGGGCTGGCTGCCGGCCCTCATCTGGATTATCTTCGGTACCATCTTCCTGGGGGCCGTCCACGACCTGGGGGCCCTGGTGGCATCCCTGAGGCACGAAGGCCGGGGGATTGCCGACTTTCTTAAAGACCTTCTGGGAGAGCGGGCCATGCAGCTCATGTACGTGGTGGTCTTTTTCCTGCTGGTCCTGGTCTCCGCCGTTTTCGTCCACGTCATCGCCATCCTGGCTTCCAACTTCCCGGCGGCCGTCTATTCCGTCTGGATTGAGATCCCCCTGGCCGTCATCATCGGCCTTATGATCAAGAACAAGTGGAAAATTAATCTTTATGCCGCTGCCGGTATCGCCGTGGTCATCATGTACGCCTTTATCTACCTGGGGGTCCATTTCCCCCTGTCCCTGACCTATGAAACCTGGGTAATTATCTTACTGGTCTACATGTTCATCGCCGCCCGGCTGCCCGTGTGGCTCCTGGTGCAGCCCCGGGACTTCATCAACGGTATCCAGCTCATCATCGCCCTCGTTGCCGCCACCGTGGGCGTTGTTGCCCTGACTGCCGTGGGCGGTGGGCAGCTGGCGGCTCCCGCCCTCAGAGTGGCTCCCGCCGGTGCCCCTCCCATCTGGCCCTTCCTGATGGTCACCATCGCCTGCGGCGCCATTTCCGGATGGCATTCCATCGTGGGCAGCGGCACCACCCCCAAGCAGCTCAAGAATGAGCGGGACGCCAAACTGGTGGGCTACGGCTCCATGCTGGGAGAAGGCTACCTGGCCGTCATCGCCCTCCTGACCGCCGTTGTGGGCCTGGGAATAGCCGGTTACCAGGACTCCTACAGTGCCTGGGGAGCGGCAGCCTGGCCGGCCATCTGGGCCACGGGGGGCAGCGCCTTCCTGGTGCCCCTGGGAATCCCGGCAGTGGTGGGCGCCGCCTTCTTTGCCGTGGTGGCCAAGAGCTTCGCCATGACCACCCTGGACTCGGCCATGCGCTTTACCCGTATCGCCTTTGCCGAGAGCACCGTAACCTTTAACCTGCCGGAATTTATGCGGGATAAAACGGTCTCCCTGATCCCCGGGGGGATAGTCATTGCCCTGCTGGCCTATTACCAGTACGGCATGACTCTGTGGCCCCTCTTCGGCGCCAGCAACCAGATCCTGGCAGGCATCGCCCTGCTGGCTGCCGCCACATACCTGAAGACCCTGGGCCGGCCCACGATTCACTACATTATCCCCTTCTTTATCATGATCGTATCCTCCATGACGGCCATGGCTTATGAGATATTCGTCAGATACATCCCGGGGGAAGCGTGGATCCTGGTATTTATCGGGGGCGCCGTCTTTATCTGCGGGCTGGGAGTCGTCGTCATCGCTTACCAGACCTGGCAGAAACTGGACAAACCCATGTCGGAAAAAGCGTAGAAACTTAAAACCTAAAAAAGGGAAGCCGCTCCCTCCGGGGGAAGGCTTCCCTTTTTTTATTTGACCGCACCCCCTGGGGGTCAGTCATGGCTCCCCACATTGCTGCAGAAGATTAAGGGTTACAAATTGTAGTAGTAAAGCGGTGCAGCTTACCTCCCAAAGCGGATAATGGTGGGATAAGGCGAATAGCTGTCTACAGATATTAGCTTTTCAGTGATTACTTCCCGGCCGTCGTAGACGGTTTTCCAAACTTCCACCACATACCCCCTGCTCCCTTCTTCGACTTTCTCTTCCCCGGAACCCAGGTCCGGGTCATACTCATATCTTTGCGGCGG
>SLHK01000183.1 GCA_007136165.1 Syntrophomonadaceae bacterium | reverse complement strand
AGATGGGCCTGCTTCTCACTCCCCTGGGTGAGGGAAGGGCCATCCGGGAGCAGACGCCCAAGGCCGGGGCCCTGGTCCCCCTGCACACGGAAATCCTGGTCCATACCGACGAGACGGGGGACGGCCAGGTCCAGGTGCCCAACCTGGAGGGCAGAAGCATGCGGGAGGCGGCGGAGATTTTAAACTGGCTGGGCCTGACCATGAAAAGTTACGGCTCCGGCACCGTCCGGGCCCAGGAGCCCCAGCCCTGGGAATCCGTCCCTCTGGGCAGTGAAATTATCCTGGAATTCGGGACAGGAGATTGACCTTTAGCTCCTGTCCTTTCTTCACATAATTGGCGGGATGGCGGAGAATAATAATCTTTTGGTAAGGGCGGGGGACTGCTATTCTTTTACAGCCATGGGGGAGGGTAAAAAATGCTTTTAAAAGGACTCCTGCAGGGTGTTCCCCAGGTACGAACAGAGGGGCCTCTAGCCATAGACATCAGAGGCCTTTCCCATGATTCCAGAACAGTCCGGGAGGGGGACCTTTTTGTCTGCCTGTCAGGGACCCGGACCGACGGCCATCAATTTATTGAGGAAGCCCTGGAAAGGGGCGCCGCCGCCCTGGTGGTTTCGGAAACCGCCGGTGATTATGCCGGCAGGACGGTGATAAAGGCGGCCAGCCCCCGGCGGGTCCTGTCAAAACTGGCGGCCAGGTATTACGGTTATCCTTCCCGGAACCTGCGCCTCATCGGCGTTACGGGCACCAACGGCAAGACCACCACCACCCATCTAATAAACCGCCTCCTGGCCGCCGGCTTCCCAAAAGGCACGGGCCTCATCGGGACCATAGGCTATTACCTGGGCCGTCAGCAGCGGCCCGTGGAGGCCACCACCCCGGAAGCCCCGGCGGTCCACCGCCTCTTAAGTGAAATGGCGGCGGAGGGTATGGGCCACTGCACCATGGAAGTTTCCTCCCATGCCCTGGCCCTGGACCGGGTGGATCAGTGTGAGTTCAACGTGGCGGTTCTTACCAATATCACCGAGGACCACCTGGATTTTCATGAGGACTTTTCCGCATACCGGGCGGCCAAAGCCCGCCTCTTCCGCAACTTGCCGAAGAAATGCGGGAATTATGCCGTCATCAACCTGGATGACCCCCAGGCCTCTTACCTGCAGAAAATCACCGCGGCAGAGGCCATCACCTACGGTGTCAAAGAGAGGGCCCGGGTGCGGGCGGCGGATATCTCAATCCGGCCCGAGGGAGTGTCCTTTAAAGCCCTGACGCCCTGGGGCACCCTGGATGTACGGCTGAAGATAACAGGGCTTTTCAGCATCTACAATGCCCTGGCCGCCGTAACCGTGGCCCTGAAAGAAGGGATTTCCCCGGCCTTGATAGAAGAAGTACTGGAAAAAGTTGCAGGGATCCCCGGGCGCCTGGAGAAGGTTGAAGCGGGTCAAAACTTCACCGTCCTGGTGGATTATGCCCACACCCCCGACGGACTGGAGAACGTCCTGTCCACGGTTCGTCAATTTTGCCCCGGGAGGCTCATCACCGTTTTTGGCTGCGGGGGCGAGCGGGACCGGAGCAAGCGCCCCCTGATGGGGGCGATAGCCCTGAAATACAGCGATTTTGCCATAATTACCAACGACAACCCCCGGGGAGAGCCTGAAAAGCAGATACTTCAGGATATCATGACGGGTATCCAGCAGCACGCCCCGGGGGAATATACCGTCCTTTTAGACCGGGAGGAGGCCATCAAGGCCGCCATCCACAGGGCACGAGAGGGGGATATGGTGGTCATTGCCGGCAAGGGGCACGAAACCTACCAGGTCTTCAGCGACAGGACCATGGATTTTGATGACCGGGAAGTGGCCCGCCGCTATCTGCGGGAAAGGGCCGGTACCTGCCAGGGGGAAAGGAGTTTTAATTAAGACATGGACCTGAGCATCCAGGAAATCGTTACCGCAGCCTCGGGCTGCCTTTTGGCCGGGAGGGGAGAGGAATGTCCCCGGGATTTTTCCATCGATACCCGGACCCTGAAGAGGGGAGATTTTTTTGTGCCCCTGAAAGGCGAGAATACCGATGGCCACCAGTTCATCCCTGCCGCCTTCAACGGGGGGGCCGTGGGCACCTTTATGGCTTCTGCCCGTAAAAATAACTTCACCCCCCCTGGCCGGGGAGCCGTTGTCCAGGTGGAAGACCCCTTGAAAGCCCTTCAGGATACGGCGGCCTATTACCGGAGGCGCTTTTCCCTGCCCGTGGTGGCCGTGACGGGAAGCGCCGGGAAAACCACCACCAAGGACTTTATTGCTTCCGTCCTGGGGGGAAAATTTAACCTGATAAAAACCGAGGGAAACCTGAACAATGAGATTGGCCTGCCCCTGATGCTTCTCAGGTTGAGGCATAATCATGAAGCCGCCGTCCTGGAGATGGGTATGAGCGGTTTTGGGGAGATCGCCGCTTTGACCCGGATGGCCGGGCCTTCCGTAGGGGTCATCACCAATATAGGTGAGGCCCATTTGGAGATGGTGGGCAGCCTGGAGGGGGTAGTTAAGGCCAAGGGGGAACTCCTGGATGAGATGGGTTCCGGGGGCACAGCCGTATTAAACGGCGAGGACCCCCGCCTTCTGGATATGGGAAAAGGGTTTGCCGGGGAAACTATATATTACGGATTTCGGGAAGGATACCCTGTGAGGGGGGAAAACCTCCGGACCCTGGGAGGGCGGACAGAATTTGACCTGGTCCTTCCCGGGGCAATGCTGGGGGTAACCCTTCCCCAGTGGGGAAGCCACACCGTTTTGAACGCCCTGGCGGCAGCAGCCGTGGGGCACCTGCTGGGACTGGCTCCGGCGGAAATAAAAGAGGGCCTGGAGAGGGCGGAGGTTACTTCCGGCCGCCTCCAGCTGGAAGAGAGGGCCGGGATGACGGTCATTAACGATACTTATAACGCCAACCCCACCTCTGTCAGGGCTTCCCTGAAGGCCCTGGCCGATGCGGCGGGGAAAAGCCCCAAAGGGGCTGTCCTGGGGGATATGTTTGAACTGGGAGAAGGGGCCCCTTCCAGCCATGAAGAGGTGGGCCGGTTTGCAGCGGCTCTGGGTTTGGACTACTTGATTACCCTGGGGGGCCTTTCCCTAAATACGGCCCGGGGGGCCCGCCTGGCAGGGATGGGCCGGGTCAAGGCCTGCCTGGACCGGGAAGAAGCCCTGACGGCCCTTGGGGATTTTGCTTCCCCGGGAGATTTTTTGCTGGTAAAAGGGTCCCGGGGCATGCAGATGGAAAGGATTGTCACGGCCATAGGCGGGGATTTTTCACGGGAGGATGAGAAGGCATGACCAGGTACGAGATTTACAGGGCCATGGCCCTGGCCTTTGCCTTGAGCCTTATTTTGGCCCCCCTCTTTATCCGCCGGCTGAAAAAGCTTAATTACGGGCAGAGGATCAGGGAGGACGGTCCCAGAAGGCATTTGAAAAAGGCAGGCACCCCCACCATGGGGGGGCTGATATTCCTTGCCTCCCTTCTGGCCATGAGCATCTTTTTCCGGCCCCTTTCAGCCCCTTATACCGCCATGTTTTTGCTGGTCCTGGGCCACGGCATCATCGGCTTTCTGGACGATTTTCTCAAGGTTTACCGGCGGCGCTCCCTGGGCCTCAAAGCCCGGAGCAAGCTCCTGGGACAGCTGGTCTTAATCTCCTTTTTTTCCCTGTTCCTCTTGTGGACAGGGCACAGCACCGTCGTGGAGATACCCTTTGTGAAGGGGGACTTTGACCTGGGGCTCTTGTATTACTTTCTGGTCTTTATCATCATTATGGGCACTTCCCACGGCGTTAACCTGACGGACGGCATAGACGGCCTGGCAGCGGGAACGGCCATCCTGTCTCTGGTGGCCTACCTTTTCATCGCCCTGTGGCGGGGCATGCCGGAACTGGCTTTTTTCTGCGCCGTCCTCACCGGCAGCACCTTCGGGTTTCTCATCTTTAACCTTCACCCTGCCCGGATTTTCATGGGGGATGTGGGTTCCCTGTCCCTGGGGGCCGGCCTGGCGGCCCTGGCCATTCTTACCAAAACGGAGTTTTACCTGATTGTTATCGGGGGAGTATTTGTCCTGGAGACCCTTTCCGTCATCATTCAGGTTCTTATATTTCAAACCACGGGGAAGCGCCTCTTCCGCATGAGCCCCCTGCATCATCACTTTGAACTGGGAGGCTGGTCCGAATGGCAGGTGGTCATGGGGTTTTGGGCTGTCGCTTTCATTTTTGCTTTACTTGCCCTGGTGGACCTGGGGACCTTTAACATCTGGATTTAGGAAGGGGGGTGGGGCCTGATGAATGTGGAAGGAAAAAATATTCTCGTCCTGGGCCTGGGCAAAAGCGGCATGGCCGCCGCCGCCTTTCTGGCGGACCGGGGGGCCCGGGTTACCGCCAGCGATGCCAAAGGGCCGGGAGCCCTCCCGCCACCCCTGAAGGACCTGGAAGCCAGGGAAAATGTCACCCTGGCCCTGGGCCGGCCCCAGACGCCGGACCTGCTGAACCCGGAGGTGGACCTGGTGGTGAAAAGCCCGGGGGTTCCCCCCCATATTCCGCCCCTGGTGGAAGCCCGGAAGCGAAAAATCCCGGTTCTTTCAGAAATAGAAGTGGCATATGCCTTTATTAAAGCCCCCATCATCGGGATAACCGGGACCAACGGCAAGACCACCACCACCACTCTCCTGGGGGAGATCCTCAAAAGGGCGGGAGAAAGGGTCCATGTGGGAGGAAATATCGGCACCCCCCTGCTGGACCTGGTGGCGAAATGCCGTCCGGGAGACCTGCTGGTTACGGAGCTCAGCAGTTTTCAGCTGGAATACATACGGGACTTTCGGCCCCATATCAGCGTTTTTCTCAATATAAGTGCCGACCACCTGGACCATCACGGCACCTTTGAGGCCTATTTACAGGCCAAGGCCAACATTTTTCTAAACCAAAGGGAAGAGGATTATGCCGTCCTGAACCTGGATGACCCCGCCCTCAAGGCCCTGGAAGGCGGTATCAGGGCGCGGGTAGTCCCCTTCAGTTCCCGGAAATCCCTGGGAGAGGGGGTTTTTGTGGAGGGGGGGAAGATCGTTATTGCTGCCGGGGGCCGCTGTCAAACTGTCCTCCCCGTGGATGACCTGGCCTTACCGGGCCGGCACAATCTGGAAAATTCCCTGGCGGCGGTGGCGGCGGCCCACTGCAGGGGGGTTGCCCCTGGGGTCATGGCAAAAACCCTTTCCTCCTTTGCCGGGGTGGAGCACCGCATGGAGT
>SLHK01000162.1 GCA_007136165.1 Syntrophomonadaceae bacterium | reverse complement strand
TTCAGGCCGTGGTCAAACTGCCGGGTCCCTTCCGCCACCCGGCGCAGACTGCTGCCGGACCGTTCATACATGTCGTCAATGTTCTTGTCAAAGGAACGGGTTGAATCGGCAACCCTCCGGGCCGTAGTGGCGGACTTCTTGTAAAATCCGTCGATGGCACCGTCGAACATGGCCGTCTTTTCCGCCAGTTTGTACATGGATTTGCTGGAGGACGTATACACGCTGTCGATTTTCTTGTCAAAAAGAGTGGTGTACTCACAGGCCATCTTGGAACAGAAAGTTAGGGGCAGGTAAATCAGATACTCGATGCTGACCCAGGGAGGCACCTTGATGCCCTTTTCCAGGATTTTATTCATTAGAATAAAGATGAGCAGCCCTGCTAAAATAAACTGCAGGGAGCCCAGTATGCCGCTGTATGAGTATAATTGCAGGGACTGGGAAGGCATTATGGGTTCAATGAGGGCAGGAAAGGCCCCGATGAGGATACAGGCGGCGGAAACCAGCAAAATAGCGGTATTCATGCTTTTGGTGGTGGGCCTGTTAACTGCAATCCTCGGTTTTACAAAACCAAAATACATAAATTTGAAGAAGGAAATGGAGGTCCCTATCCCCGCCACCAGCAGCATATATTCAGGCAGGCCCGCACCGTACATGGCCTTTTTCACCAGGTACTTGCTCAGGTAACCGCTGAACAGGGGCGCGCCGGCAATGGCCAGGGAACCCACCACGGCTCCAATGGTAGCGATGGGCAGCACCTTCCAGACAGGCTGTAAAACTTCCCCCTCCCTTGCCTCCATATGCATGAGTTCTTTCACATTCCCCGATCCTGTTGAGTAAATCAGGGCCCCGGCGCTCATAAATAGCAAGCCCTTGTAGAACATGTTGTTGACCATGTGAAGCAGTCCCGCATCTACGGCTATGGCCGTACCCACCGACACCGCCGCCACCATATAGCCCACCTGGCTGATAATATGGTAAGACAGGAGGCGCCTTAAGTCCTTCTGCAGCAGAGCGCAGGAAAAACCGAAACAGGCCATGGAGGCGCCGATAAATGTGATGAGGCTGCTGGGGGGGATAATTCGGGCCAGGGCATAAATGCCGATCTTGGTGGTCAGGCCTGCCAGGACCACGCTGGCAGTAAAAGAGGCCGAGGGGTAGCCCCAGGCCACCCAGACGTGGAAAGGCAGGAAGGCAGCCTTAAACCCCACCGCCAGGGTAAAGAAGGTAACCCCCGCCTCGGGCACCACCAGGGCAAAGGACCCGGTGGCGGTGTAGTGCTCCGCGATGCCCAGAAGCAGCAAGAGCCCTCCCGTCAGGTGGAAGAGGAGGAATTTATACCCCGCTACGATGGACTGGGGGGTGTTCTTCAGGATTATAAGGCCTGAGGTGGATACGGTCAGAAGCTCCCAAAAAATAAAGAGGGTAATAAAATTGTTGGAAAAAACGATGCCGACAGCGCCGGCAATCCCCGCCAGGGCCACGGCCTGCTCGGCGGGTTTTGCCGCATCCAGGCCGTACAGCAAGGCCATGGCACCGGAGATGATAAAGCCAAAAGCGGCTATGCGGCTGTAGGGATGTTCCGCCAGCTCGATGGGGGGCAGGCCGATGTTTTCCAACAGGGTAAGTATGGCGGCACTCCCCAGGGGCGCCCCCGACAGGATATAGGCGGCCAGGCCCGACATGCACAGGATAACCGCCACCAAAAGGAACCGGCGCGCCCTGGGATTCAGGAAGATGGCGGCGAGGGCTGCCGCCAGGGCAAAGATAATAAAGTAAAGGTAAAATATCATGTAAAATCAACCCTTTCTGGGACAGCCCTAAAACCCTGCCTGCAAGAGAAGCATGGCCGCCATCCGGGACAGGGTATAGGGGAAGTTTACGGGAGAAAGGCCGAAGATAATGGTGCATAAAGCCAAAATACCGATGGGCACCAGCATCTTTATGGGCACTTCCGAAACGGTAAACTCCTTCTCATGGTCGCCGAAAAAGGCGGCAATGATGATGGGCAGGTAATAGACTCCGTTCATGAGGCTGCTGATGAGAAGGACCACCACAAAGTAAGGGTTCCCCGCATCCAGGGCCCCCAGGCTCAGGGTCCACTTGCTGAGAAAGCCGTTAAAGGGGGGCAGCCCGATCATGGCCAGGGCCGCCAGGGTAAAGGCCATCATGGTATAGGGCATCTCCCTGCCGATGCCCGAGAGTTCCTTGATACTTCGTTTCCCCGTCTTGACGATGATGGCCCCCGCTACCATAAAGAGAGTGCTCTTCATGATGGCGTGGCTGAAAACGTGAAAGATGGTGCCGATCATGGCCTGCTCGTTGAGGATGGCTATCCCCAGGAGGATGTAGCCCATCTGCCCGATGCTGGAGTAGGCCAGGCGCCTTTTCAGGTCATCCTGGGTGATGGCCACCGCCGACCCCAGGAGGATGGTGATGATGGCCAAAGCGGCAATGATGGTGGTGGAGCCGGTATCCCGCATCAGATCCACGGAAAAAACATGGAAGATGACCCGGAACATACCGTAGGCCCCCGTCTTCAGCATGATGCCCGACAGGAGGGCGCTGGCGGGAGAGGGGGCTACGGGGTGGGCGTCGGGGAGCCACACATGCAGGGGAAACATCCCCGCCTTCATGCCAAAGCCTATCAAAAAGGAGAGAAAGGCGAACATGGCCAGGGGGGTATCCTGGGTCACCATGCCGATGACGCTTAAAGATACCGTGCCTGCCAATTCAAAGGTGGCGATGATACCGAAGAAGAGGGCCAAACCGCCGATGATGGTCAGGATCAGGTATTTGTAACCCGCCCGCAAAGCCTCCGGGGACTCTTCGTGAACCACCAGGATGTAAGAGATGAGGGACATGAGTTCAAAGAAGACGAAAAGGGTGAAGAGGTCTCCCGCCATGAAGATGCCCAGACAGCTGCCCAGGGTCACGATCAGAGTGGGATAGTAACGGTTCACGGCGTGCTCGTGGGCCATGTAATCAAGGGAGTATATGGTTACCAGCATCCAGACAAAGGAGGCGATGAGGGCCAGACAGTAACTCAAGATGTCCACCCGGATACTGATCCCCAGGTTGGCGATGATTTCAAAAAGGGTGTACTCTATGATGTCTCCGCCCATAATAAAGGGATACAGGGCTACCACGGATAGAAAGGTGATGACGGAGGTAAGCACGGCCAGGGCATTACGCAGCTTCTCGGAGAATTGCTCCACGTAATAGATGATCAAGGTCATGGCCATGGGGAAAAATATAATCCAGAGAGGTAAAAATGTTGCCAATGGATCCATCTTAAACAGCCCCCTAGTATTAATTTAAAAGAAACAACACGGCCTTGTCTGCCAGGTCCAGCATTAATCTCGGGAAAATACCCGTTATAATAATGGCGCTCGCCAGGATAATAAGGGGAATGGCCATCTGCAGGGGCAGTTTACGGGACATCTGAAAATTTCCCTTGTGCTCCCCAAAAAAAGCATTTACCACGATGGGCAGGTAATAAACGCCGTTTAGGAGGCTGCTCAAAAGGATGACCGCCACATACAGGGGCTTATCCACATCCAGGGCCCCGATGGCCAGGTACCACTTGCTTATAAACCCGTTGGTCATGGGGATTCCCACCATGGAAAAGGCACCTATGGAGAATACCGACATGACCATGGGCATTTTGGTGCCGATGCCCTTCAGGTCACTGATCCTGCGGACACCGGTACAGTATATGATGGCCCCCGCTGCCATAAAGAGCATGGACTTCATGAGGGCGTGATTAAAAATATGCAGAATCCCCCCCAGGGTGCCGTTTTGGGAGAGGAGGGCGATCCCCAGGAAAACGTACCCGATCTGGGCCACGCTGGAGTAGGCCAGCATTTTTTTAATATCCTCCTGGACGATGGCGAACATGGAACCCATCACTATCCCCACCGAAGACATGATCAAGACGATGGTCATCAGGGGGATGGCCTCGTAGGCCTCCCAGGGGAACATCTTTAAAAAGAGCTTGATAAAAACGGCGGCATAGACCTTGATTACCAGCCCCGAAAGGATGGCGCTGGAGGGGGACGGGGCCGAGGAGTGGGCGTCGGGCAGCCACACGTGCAGGGGGAAGAGGGCTGCCTTCACGCCGATCCCGGCGGCGAACAAAGCCATGGCCACCATGATGTTCCGGGGATAAAGCTCGAAAGCCTGGGGAAGGGCCTCCGTCACATGGGTAAAATTTAAGTGCCCCGTTACCATGTATATCATGGCAATCCCCAGGAGCATCCCCCCGGAACCGACGGCGCTGAGTATCAGGTATTTCAGGCTGGCCTCGATGCATTCCCGGTTCTCTTTAATAGATATAATGGCACAGGAGGCAATAGCACAGATTTCTACAAAAACAAAAAGGTTGAAGAGGTCATTGGTCAGGGCCAACCCCACCATGGAAGCCATGAGGAGAAGGTACAGGGTATAATACCAGCCCAGGACATCTTCCTTCAGCTCATGGACCAGGTCCTGGGTGGCATAGACCAGGATGAGAAGCCCCACACCGGTCAGGGTCAGGAGCATGAAGACGGAAAAATGGTCCACAACGAATTCTATCCCCCAGGGAGCGACCCAACCGCCCATAGCATAGCCAAAGGCCCCTTCCACGGATACCCGGACGGCCAGGTGGATGGAAAAGACAAAGGACAGGGCCATAGAGCCCAGGGCCACCGGAATGACCAGGTTTTTCTTCCAGCGGTCCAGCACCGGCATGACAAAGGAGCATATGAGCAGGTTTACGACAACGAGGGCCGGAAAATGGACTGCCAGAGAGGTCATGTTTCTCTACTCCTTATCAGCATGATTTCTTCTGCGTCGACGGTGCCGTAGTGCTGGTAGATTTTGACGATTAAGCTCAGGGCAAAGGCGGTGACACTAACGGCCACCACGATCCCCGTCAGGATCAGGGCGGAAGGTATGGGGTTCACATAGATGTGCTCCTGGCCCGGTTGAATGATGGGGGCCCTGCCTCCTTCCACATAGCCAATGGAGACAAAAAAGAGAAAGATGGCCGTCTCCATGATGTTCATACCCATGATCTTCTTGATGAGGTTGGAGTGGGAGAGCATGGTGTGAAAGCCGATTACGAATAGTATGATGGCTATCAGATAATAAAAGTTGTGCAAGAGCTTGGACAAAATTTCAATCATGGGTTTTCCCCTCCACCAGATTGAAGAACAATGTAATAAAAGTGCTGCCCACCTTGACCCCCAGGGCTAAAGTGACCAGAAAAATCATGCCGCTGCTGAAAAGATC
>SLHK01000210.1 GCA_007136165.1 Syntrophomonadaceae bacterium | reverse complement strand
TAAAAGATATGGAAATTTCTCGCTCAACAGTTTTCCCGGGGCTGTAAGGGTTCCCTCCTCTTCCACAGAAAAAAGTGGCGCATCAGGTAAAATCGCCGGCTCTAAGAAAACCGCCTCTATAAGAATTTTAGATTGAAGGGCCGTTTCCTGCCGGGGAAGAGAAATTTTCTAGAAGATTCCCGGGGCCAGCCGGTAGATGAGTAAAAACCCCAGGATACCCAGGGAGGCGGCATAAAGGCCGGCGGGCAGCAAATTCTTGCGGATAATCTCCCCTTCCCGGCCCAAAATCCCCACCACGGCGCTGACGGCCACCACGTTGTGAACGGCAATCATGTTGCCCACAGCACCTCCGGCGGCCTGGAGGGCCAGGGTGATGGTGCGGGAAATCCCCAGGGATTCCGCCACGCTGTACTGAAAGCCGCCGAAAAGGATGTTGGATACGGTGTTGGAGCCCGAGACAAAGGAGCCCAGGACACCGATAAAAGGGGAAAGAAGGGGCCAGGCCCCTCCCGCTGCCTGGGAGGCAAAGTTTGACAGGGTAAGAAGCATCCCGTCCATCCCGGCCTCGTTGATGCGGGACTGGACCAGGATTCTCACCATGGCCACGGCAAAAACCAGGGAAACGGCGGCAGGCAGCAGCTGGGCGAAAGTATTCCGCCAGGCGGCCCCCGCCTCCCGAATTTTCATGCCGTGGAGAAGAAAGGTGAGGAGGGCCACCAGCACAAAGGGTATGATGCCGGGGCTGTAGAGGGGTTCCAGATTATAGCCCACCCCTTCCTGGCCCAGGATGTCCGACCAGGTTATGGTGACCCTGGTCAACAGCCCCTGCACCCCAAAGAAGGGCAGGCGGGTGACCACCAGGATGCCGGCCACCAGAAGATAGGGAGCCCAGGCCCTCAAAGGGCTCATACCCATCCCGGAGGGCGGGAGCCGTCTCCCGCCGGGCCTGCCGGCCCCTCCCGGCCTGCCCGGCCCGGCGGGACTTGACAGGAGTTCATCCCCCCTGCTCCCGGCCTTTTCCCTCTCTCCTACCCCTCCTACCCTGTCCCCGGGAAAATCCCAGACAGTCCGGGGCACCAAAATACCCCTGCGGGCGGCCCCCACCATGATAAACAGTCCTATGAGGGCCCCGCCCATGGAGGGCAGTTCGGGGCCAAAAAAGTAGGCCAGGGCCAGGTAGGGCAGGGTAAAAGACAGTCCCGCCGCCAGGGCGAAGGGAGCTGCCGCCAGGCCTTCCCGCAGGGAGCGGTTTTTGCCAAAGAAGCGGGTCATGAGGCACACAGCCATAAGGGGGACAAAGGTCCCCGTCAGAGTGTTGATGAAGGCCGTCCACAGTCCCACCTGTATCAAGAAGGCGGGTATGGCCGCCTCCGGATGAAGCCCCTCCAGGGCTGTGCGCAGGCCCACCAGGACGGGAATCCCCACGGCCCCAAAGGTAACGGCGGTGGAGTTGAGGACCAGGGTCAGCATGGCGGCGGCCAGGGGAGGAAACCCCAGGCCCACCAGGAGGGGGGCTGCCAGGGCGGCAGGGGTGCCGAAGCCGGCGGCCCCCTCCACAAAGGAGCTGAAGAGCCAGCCGATGATGAGGACCTGCACCCGCCGGTCACCGCTGATTCCGGAAAACCCCCGGCTGATCACCCCCATGGCGCCGCTGAGCTTCAGGGTATTCATGAGTAAAATGGCCCCAAACACCACTATCAAGATGTTGAAGGCGTTCAAGGCCCCCTCCAGGGTGGCGGCGGCAACCCGTAGGGGGTCCATCCGCCAGAAGAAGAGGCCCAGAGCTGAAGCCAGGGCCCAGGCCAGGGGCATGGCCCGTTTCGCCGGCCATGTGAGGCCGGCCATCAAGAAAATCGTTACCACGATGGGCAGGGAAGCCAGAACAACCTGGGCCACGGGAACCGCTCCTTCCTTCCAGCAAAAGAACTCTTTGCCTTCCTTCCTGCAAGAAAACTTCTTTACCTTCCTTCAGCAAAAGAACTTGCCTTATCAGTATTTCCCGGAAAGGGCATAGTATAAAAAACGCGACCCCCTCTCCCGGGGGCCACGTTTTTTAGTAAACCATCTTATGCTAGAAGTTGGTAGCCATGGGCTGGTAGTGGGACTGGGGATGCAGGCAGGCGGGGCACTCCTTGGGGGCCTCCTTGCCGTAATGGATATAACCGCAGTTCCGGCACTGCCAGTTAATGGGTTCATCCCGCTTGAAAACGGTCCCGCTCTTTACCCGCTCCAGGAGGGCCAGGTAGCGCTTTTCGTGCTCCTCTTCCACTTCGCCGATTTCCTGAAAGATGTCGGCGACCTCTTTAAACCCTTCTTCCCGGGCATCTTGTTCAAACCTCTTGTACATATCCGTCCATTCATAGTTCTCCCCGGCGGCGGCTTCCTTCAAGTTTTCAGCGGTACTGCCGATCATGCCCACAAACTTGGCCATCATTTTGGCGTGTTCCTTCTCATTGTCCGCCGTTTCGGTGAAGAAGGCGGCTATCTGCTCGTACCCCTCCTTTTTCGCCTGAGAGGCAAAATAGTTGTACTTGTTTCGAGCCTGTGACTCACCGGCAAAAGCTTCCAAGATATTCTTTTCTGTTTTGGTACCTTTAAGGTTCTTCACCTTAATTTCCTTCATCTTGATTTCCTCCTTGTTTTATTTACTCTTCCACCTTTTCAAAATCATCTTTACCTACACCACAGACGGGACATACCCAGTCATCGGGCAGTTCCTCGAAAGAGGTTCCCGGGGGAATCCCCCCCTCATCATCTCCTACCTCGGGGTCATAGATGTACCCACAAACCATACATTCCCATTTTTCCATTCTTTTATCCCCTTTCATCTACTTGTTTTTTGCAAAAGAGGCCAGGGAACGGCCCCATTCAAAGCACTCCTTCTTTTCCTCCTCATCGGGCACCCACAGAAGTTCCAGCCCTTCTTTGACCAGCTCAATGCCCGCCCCCTGCAAGCGCCCCTCTATTCCTTTTACCGCCCCTTTGCTCCAGCCGTAGGAACCGAAGGCGGCCCCCATCCGTTTAACGGGTTTTAGAGAGCCCACTTCATCCAGGAAGGGGGACAGGGATGCCAGAAAGTGGCGGTGGATGGTGGAAGAACCCACCACCACCAGGCGGGCCTCCAGCATTTCTTTGATAACATCGCTGTAATCGGTTTTAGAAATTTTATATTGGCGGGCTTCAATCCCTTCGGAGATAAGGCCCTCGGTGATGGCCCGGGCCATGGTGGCAGTGCTCCCCCACATGGTATCGTAGACCACCAATGCCTTCTCTTGCCCTTCCCCCGAGGCCCAGCGCTGGTAAGCCTGAATGATCTTCCCCGGGTCACCCCGCCAGATGATGCCGTGGCTGGGAGCGATCATGGAGATGGGAATATTCATCCCCTTGACTTCCTCCAGCTTTTTCAGGACCATGCGGCTCAAAGGGTACAGGATATTGGCATAGTATTTGGCCGCCTCCTCCATGAGGACGTGCTGGTCCACCTCATCGTCGAAGCGATGGCCGGAGGCCAGGTGCTGCCCGAAGGCATCGTTGGGCAGCAGGAGTTCCTCTTCGCCGATGTAGGTGAACATGCTGTCGGGCCAGTGCAGCATGGGAGCTTCCACAAAGGTCAGGGTACGGCGGCCGACGGGCAGGGTATCCCCCGTCTTCACCACCCTAAAATTCCATTCTTTGGCCTCGGGAAAGTGCTTCAAAAGGCCCGCTTTAGCCTTGGCGGTGCAAAAGATTTTCGCCTTTGGGGCTGCCTGCAAAACCACCGGCAGCCCGCCGGCATGGTCTGTTTCAATGTGATTGACCACCACGTTGTCGATACGGGAGGGGTCCACCACGGAGCGGATATTTTCCATTAGCTCCCCGGCAAAGGGGGCAAAAACGGCATCCACCAGGGTCACCTGGTCGTCCATTATCAGGTAGCTGTTGTAGCTGGTACCCCGGTGAGTGGAGTAGGAGGGGCCATGAAAATAACGGATGTCCCAATCAACCACGCCAACCCAGTAAATCCCCTTCTTAATCTCAACAGAGCTCACTAACGTCACCTCTTTAAAATAGTTTAACCGCAGCAGCAGCCTTCACTACCGCCGGCAAAGCGCCGGTTGACATTTTCCCAGTTCACCAGGTTCCACCAGGCTTCAATAAAAGCAGGCCGCTTATTCTGGTACTGCAGGTAATAGGCGTGCTCCCACAGATCCAAAACCAGCAGGGGATAGACTCCCCACTGGGTCAGGTTCTGGTGCTTTTCCGCCGTCAGGATTTCCAGCTTGCCGAAGATGGGGTTCCAGGCCAAAATCACCCAACCGGAGCCCTCCACAGCGGCGGCAGCGGCGGAAAACTGGCCTTTAAATGCAGAAAAGCTGCCAAAATCCGTCTCTATTTGCCGGGCTACGGCCCCCGCTGCCGGTCCTCCCCCTCCGGGGCCCATGTTTTCCCAGAATACGCTGTGAAGGATGTGGCCGGAGCCGTGAAAGGCAATCTCCCTCTCCCAGTGCTTGACCAGGGCAAAATCTCCCTTTTCCCGGGCTTCCCTAAGCTTGCCTTCCGCATTGTTCAAGCCGTCCACATAGGCTTTGTGATGGGCGCCGTGATGCAGTCGCAGCGTGCGTTCCTCGTAGTAAGGTTCCAGGGCATCATATTCATAAGGCAGTTCAGGCAACTCGTGTTTCATATAAGTATCCCTCCTTTTACTCTTTGTAATGATTTCATTATTGTTATCATAACACTTACTCTCCCAATGCACAACCCCTGATCGATAATTTTTTTAGCAAGCACAAAATACCCGTTAATTTGAAAACAGGCATTTTTTTCTTTCAACGGCAAGACTAGCCTTCTCCCGCCAGTCCAATTTTTCCGGCCACCTTCTGCATGCCCTTTATGGTTTCTTCAACCACCTTTGTCAGCTCCATGCCCAGCATCCCGGCTCCTTCTTCAATTACATCCCTCTTTACCCCGGCCGCAAAGCCCGACTGCTTCCATTTCTTCTTGACAGACTTGGCTTTCATATCCATGATGCTCTTGCTGGGGCGTACCATGGCGGTGGCGGCCACCAGACCCGTAAGTTCATCGATAGTATACAGAACCTTTTCCATCCTGTGCACCGGTTCCACATCAGTGCAAATCTTCCAGCCGTGGCTTTCCACGGCCCGTATGTAGTCCTCCGGCCAGTTTTCCTTCTCCAGGATTTCCCGGGTTTTCTTGCAGTGTTCTTCCGGATACCTTTCGTAATCCACATCGTGGGCCAATCCGATAACGGACCACTTTTCAATATCCTCTTCACCCAGGATTTCGGCAAAGTG
>SLHK01000132.1 GCA_007136165.1 Syntrophomonadaceae bacterium | reverse complement strand
AGGTAGGGCAGCCGGCGGGTCTTGCGCACCTGGGCCAACCGGCGGGACAGCCGGTGGGCCAGGGATATGGGCAGAGGCATGTATTCCGGCGTGTCGCTGCAGGCAAACCCGAAGACCATTCCCTGATCTCCGGCGCCGGTACGGGCGAACTCCTCCTCCAAAGCAGCTTCCCCTGACTTGACCTCCAGGGCCTTGTCTACCCCCAGGGCAATATCCGCCGACTGTTCATCAATGGCGGTGATGACGGCACAGGTATCACCGTCAAACCCGTATTTTGCCCGGTTATAACCGATGGACTTTACCGTCTCCCGTACAACCCGGGGGATGTCCACGTAGCATTCGGTTGTAATTTCCCCCGACACCAGGACCAGGCCCGTTGTAACCAGGGTTTCCGCCGCCACCCGGGCGGCAGGGTCCTTTTCATAGATGGCATCCAGGACGGCATCGGAAATCTGGTCCGCCACTTTGTCGGGATGACCCTCCGTTACAGATTCTGAAGTGAATAAAAAACGCTTTTCCGACATGAAAAAAACCTCCTTCTTATCAGTCTCACCCCCGGCGAAAATAAAAAACCTCTTTTAGAAAAGAGGTCTCTCGCCGGCGCATCAACCTCTCCTATCTACCAGGATGCTCTCCATCCTGCGGGAATTGGCACCGTGACCGCCTTAAATGTCCGGTTGCCGGGTTTCATAGGGCCCGTCCCTCCACCTCTCTGGATAAGAGTATGCAGTTTTGGGTTCAATCCCAGGGGATAATACGGGAAACACTGGTTTCGAACTTCATAATAATACAAGTTTTACCTTCTGTCAAACTATTTATGCCCGCTACCTGCCTTCACCAGTGCAGTGCCTGGCCATTGCCTTCACCCTTCACACCATCCCTCCCCCGGAAATCAAGCCCCGTCAGCCGGTGCCAGGAAAAAGAGAAGTTCGCCTTTGACGGCAACTTCGCCGTCCACGGTGACGGTCCCCTGCCCTCTGCCCATGGGCCCCCTCACCTTGAGGACCTCCATTTCCAACCGTAAAACATCTCCCGGAACCACCTGCCTTTTGAAACGGAGCTTTTCAATACCGGTAAAGAGGGGGATTTTCCCCCGGTTTTCTTCCAGGGACAGAAGGGCCACCGCCCCCACCTGGGCCAGGGCCTCCACCATGAGGACCCCCGGCATTACGGGGTATCCCGGAAAATGCCCCTCAAAGAAATACTCGTTGCGGGTCACGTTCTTTTGCCCCACCACCCGCCGCCCCGGTTCCAGTTCCAAAATTTTATCCACCAGCAAAAAAGGGTAGCGGTGAGGTAGAATCTCTTCAACCTTGAGTCCCTGCACATCAGTCATGAGCATCTTCTCTCCTTTCCTGGATATCTTTTAATTTCTCCTTAAGCCAGGAAGACAATTCCAGCAGCATTTTTTCCGCCTCTTTAAGCTCCGCCTCCTGACAGCCCTCACAGAGGATTTTTTCCAGGCTGTCCGTTACAGCGGCCGCCGCCTCTTTCCAGCCCGAGAGTATTTCCCTGGACTTAAGACGCAGGGCAATGTCCCGGGCATCCCGGACCAATTTCCCTGCCGCCGTGAGCTCCAGGTCTTCCCGGTAATCGGGGATATAGGTGGGTAGGCCGAAGTTGTCCTCAATCAGGGCTGCCAGGGTTTCCATGGACTCCTCTTCCCCGTGGACCAGAAATACCTGCCGCGGATATTTTTTAAACTTCCTCAACCAGCGGAGCAGTTCCCTCTGGTCTGCGTGGGCGGAGAAACCATGCAAATCCTCCACCCGGGCCTGGACGGATATTTCCTCCCCAAAGATGCGGACCTTTTTTTCGCCGTTGACCAGGCGGCGCCCCAGGGTACCCTCAGCCTGGTAACCCACCAAAAGGATGGTGCTTTCCGGCCGCCACAGATTGTGCTTCAGGTGGTGCTTGATACGGCCGGCATCGGCCATGCCGCTGGCCGAGATGATAATGGCCCCGCCCTTCAACTCATTGAGGGCTTTCGACTCTTCCGTGGTAGGGGTAAAGGTGACCTGGGGGAAGTTAAAGGGGTCCTCCCCCTTGAGGAGGCGCCGGCGCATCCTCAAGTCGTAGCACTGGGGGTGGCGGCTGAAAATCTCCGTGGCAGAAATGGCCAAAGGGCTGTCTATGTAAATGGGCATGGAGGGAATTTTCTCGTCCTGAGCCAACTTGTTCAGGTAGTAGAGGATTTCCTGGGTCCTGCCCACGGCAAAAGAGGGAATGATCACATTCCCTCCCCGTTGGAAGGTGTCAGCAATCAAAGATGCCAGTTCTTCCAGTTTCGTGTCATCGTCATCATGGAGGCGGGCCCCGTAGGTGGATTCCATAAACAAGTAGTCGGCCTCTTCCACCAGGGCCGGGTCCCGGATGATGGGCTGGTTGGATTTACCCAGATCACCGCTGAAAACAAGCTTGATATTTTCCTTCCCCTCCGTTACAAACACTTCGATAATGGCAGAACCCAGAATGTGGCCGGCATCGGAAAAGCGGACAGCCAGATGGGGGGACAGGGAGTACATCTCATCATACTCCGCCTCCTGAAAGTATTCCAGGGACCGGCGGGCTTCCTCCACCGTGTACAGGGGGGGAACCTGGGGCAGCCCGGCCCGCCGGGCCTTGCGGCTGTTCCATTCCGCCTCCATCTCCTGGATGTGCCCGCTGTCGGGAAGCATAATGCCGGCCAGATCCAGGGTAGCAGGAGTGGTAAGGATTTTACCGCGGAAGCCCTCCTTGGTTAAAAGGGGAATCAGGCCGCTGTGGTCTATATGGGCATGGGTAAGGAGGACATGGGAAATCTCCGCAGGGTCAAAGGAAAAGGGTTCCTGGTTCCGCTGCCTCAATTCCTTTCTTCCCTGAAACATACCGCAGTCCACCAGCACCTTGTCCCCGCCGGCCTGCAGGAGAAAGGACGAACCGGTTACGGTTTTTGCGCCGCCCAGGCAGGTTACTTTCATGAATCCACTCCCTTTCATGTCTGCATTTTTCGCCTCAAGTACCGGCAGCCAGGAGATCTGTAACCTGCCGGTCTGTCAGCTGACTGAAGTCCCGGTAAAACTGGCCCACCGCATAAAAAAGCGAAGGCACCGTGAGGCACACCATTTCATCGACTTCCCTTTTTAAAACCCGAAAGGTATCGGAGGGGGCCACGGGTAAGGCCAGGGCCAGGTGGCCCACTTGTTTTTCCCTTAAGTCCCTAAGGGCCGCCCGCATGGTGAATCCGGTAGCCACACCGTCATCTGTCAAAATGACGGTCCTTCCCTGGAAGGAAGGCAGGGGCCTGTCTCCCCGGTATAGTTCCATGCGGCGCCTGATCTCTTCCCGGGCCCGGCGGATTTCGCCAGCCAGATCTTCCTCGGTGATGCCGTGCCCCCGGGCGACCTGGTGGTTCAGGAGAAAACTGCCGTCCATGGTCACGGCCCCCGCAGCCAGTTCCCTGTGCCAGGGAAGGCCCACTTTTCTCGGGATAACCACATCCAGCTCTCCCCCCAGAAGGTCATAAATCTCCCGGGCCACGGGAACACCCCCCCGGGGAATCCCCAGGATTAAGGGGTTTTTGTCCCGGTAATGCAAGAGTTCCCGGGCCAGCTTTTGTCCCGCCTCCTTACGGTTAGCAAACACTGTTACCACTCCTCCTGAGATGGGTGCCGGCAGTTTGGGCAAACAGCCCCCTGCCGGAAAAGTTACTAAAGCAGTACCGGTATTTCTTTGTACAAAAAGACCTCGCCGGGTTCCACTAGGCATTTCCAGGCCTTCAGCCTGACCCCCGCCTCTTCGGCCCGGCGCAGGGCCTTGCCAAAGAGGGGATCCATGGCATCATGGGGGCTGAAAGCGGCGGCATCGGGGCGCTGCACCAGGAAGAGCACCCCGCCCCGGCCCCCTTGCAGCGTCAGGCGTGTCAATTCTTCCAGGTGCCGCCGGCCCCGGTCCGTGGGAGCATCGGGAAAGCGGGCCCTCTTCCCGGAGGTAACTAAAGTGACACATTTGACCTCCACATACAAGGGGCCCTCAGGGCTGTCCAGAAGGAAGTCCAAACGGCTCTCCCCCAGGGCCGGTTCCCGCCGCAGCAGGGTACAGCCCCTGAAAAGGGGGTTGTCTTCCTGATAGGAGGCCAGGGTTTCTCCCAGGAGAAGGTTGGGCACCCGGGAATCGATGCACACCCAGCCCTCCTCCCCGGGAATGGGAGCAAAGGAGAGGTCAAAGGCCGTCTTCCTGTGCCCTCCGGGACGGGGTGTGAGGAATACGGGTGTGCCGGGGAGGAGGAGTTCCGCCAACCGCCCGGAATTGGGGACATGGGCCCGGACATCCTGCCCGTTCAAATCAACCAGGGCGGCAAAACGATTCAAACGGGCCTTGAACAGGGCTTTGGCCTGCCGGCCGGGCAGGCAAACCTTTCCCCAGGCTTTTATATCCCGGGATATGTTGCCATAACCGGCCCTTTCCCCTGGAAATATAGGGGCATTTTCGAAGGCTCTTTTTGCTGTCATGAGGGTTTTCTCCCATCCTGCCTTGTGGTTTAATACTGCCTTGGATTGAGTATGTCTTTCCCTGAAGCCCGGCCTTTCCCGGGCGGCTTGGACCCTCTTTATGGCCCCTCCCGCTGATTCTGATTAGAGCTGCAAAGATTCCACGATCTTTTCCACTGCCTGGACGGAGATGGAGTCCTGAGGCAGGCCTACCAGGGGTTTACCTTTCAAGTCGTATTCCATGACCTGGGGATCAAAGGGAATGACCCCCGCCAGCTTCAATCCTGTTTTATTGATTTCTTCCTCCAGTAAAGATATGTCCTTGACATCCCCCGCCCGGGATACAATGAGGAACATATCTTTAACATCCAGCTTTACCGTGCGGACGATATCATGAATCCGCCG
Organism: Syntrophomonadaceae bacterium; assembly: GCA_007136165.1. Lineage (GTDB taxonomy): Bacteria > Bacillota > Dethiobacteria > PWVN01 > PWVN01 > PWVN01. The sequence goes on along the minus strand of SLHK01000132.1, from coordinate 519 downwards.
GGCCGAGCGGACCCCCCGGGCCGATGCATCGCTGGAGATAACCAGGTAATCAATATTCTTCACGATCCGGCGGCTCAAATGCTCCATCCCGGCCTCGTTGTCAATGGTAATATAGTCGTAGTTGGCCCGGAGTTTCTCCAGGTACTTGCTCAAGAGGTCGTTGGGGTAGCAGTAGCACCCGGGGCCCTGAGGGTTACCCATGACCAGCAAATCCAGGTCTTTCGATTCCACCAGAGCTTCCTGCACCTTAAACTCCATATAAATATCTTTGGTCATCCCCGTTGGAATCACCTTGGGGTCCTTGATGGTCATCAGGATGTCCCCGATGGTACTCTCCACTTCCATACCCAAAGCCTCGTTAAGATTGGCATTGGCATCGGCATCCACCGCCAGCAGTGCTTTCCCTTTCTTCTCCCGCATAAGGTAGCGCAGCAGCAGGGCCGTAAAAGTGGTTTTCCCTGTGCCCCCTTTGCCTGCGATGGCTATTTGTGTTGTCATTTCCAATCATCCTTTCTTGTT
>SLHK01000099.1 GCA_007136165.1 Syntrophomonadaceae bacterium | reverse complement strand
GTATCGGCCAGGACGGCTCCCAAGGCGGCAGGGAAAGATTTTGTGGAAATCAAAGTGGTTTCCGGGGATGACCTGGCCCTGATCGGCCGGGAGATGAAAAAGTACGGTGAAGATGCGGGCAAAATAAATTTTGACCGGGACGGGTCCAATGTGGAAGGCTCTGACGCCCTGCTGCTTCTGTCCCTGAAAAAAGCCGCACCCATAGGGCTGAACTGCGGGGCCTGCGGTTTCTCTCGCTGTCAAGACCTCAAACTTAAGGCAGGCCCTGAATTCGACGGCCCCCTTTGTGCCTGGCGCCTGCTGGATTTGGGAATTGCCCTGGGCTCGGCGGTCAAAACCGCCGGCATCTTAAATGCCGATAACCGCATTATGTACCGGGTTGGGGTTTTGGCAAAGAAAATGGGCATCATTGAGGGAGAGATAGTGGTGGGAGTACCCCTTTCAGCCACGGGTAAAAGCATATATTTTGACAGGTAAATTAGTTCCACACATACTTCTTTGCTTACGTTCTCTAAAATCTCGTTATATCGCTTTGTTGCCAATGCGCTAGGCATGCCTTTTTTGCAAAAAAAGAGGTAAGTAAAAGGCCAATTCCGCTTCTTCCTTTACTCCTCAGCATAAGCTTTGATAACACCCCCAGGCATTACTCTGAATTCTGTTTCTTTGATATCAGTTTACTTTAGTAGACACAACTTGACTACAGTTATGCCTACGTAATATAATAGAGGCGGAGGTGGTAATATGGACAATGGGGAAGACCTTATCACTGCCCAAGTTCTGGCTGACACCCTTGGTCTTTGTGTTGAAACAATTTGGAGATACACGAGGTCTGATAGAATTCCTTATGTGAGGCTGGGTAAAAGACAGTACCGCTATAATCTGAATGAAGTAATGCAAGCACTTTCAGGAGTTGTTAAAGAAAAGAACCAGGATTACCAGACTGAGGCTAAAACATATACTTATCGGGATTATCTTGCTTTGCCTGAAGAGCCGGGATTCCGCTATGAAGTTTTAGAAGGACAACTAATTAAAGAGCCATCACCAAGTCTGTTGCATCAAAGAATATCCAGAGAGCTGGCGTTTATTTTAATATCTTACTTCAGACAAGTTGACCCCCAAGGAGAGATCTTTAACGCACCCCTTGATGTTACTTTTCAGGATACAACCGTAGTCCAACCCGATATCCTTTACGTTACCGGAAACCAGCTTGAGATCATGAAAAAAACCCGAATAGATGGTGCCCCCACCTTAACAGTAGAGATAATATCTGACTCCAGTAGGCGCAAGGACAGAGTACAAAAACTACAGATATACCAAAAGGCTGGGGTACAACATTATTGGCTCGTTAATCCTCAGGACAAAACATTTGAATGCTTTGTCCTCAAAGATGGTGTATACTCCCTTGTAGTTATAGCAACAGATGATAACGTACTACATCACCCGGATTTCCCGGGCCTTGCCATTCCCTTAGCTGAATTATGGTATGACCCAACCCAGTCATAATTCCAATTTCAGACCCTTTATAGCAAAATTCCTCCCCCACTACGGTAAGAGGGAGCATATTTTCATTTGAAAGAATTGGCTTAAATGGCCGTTTCCCCTTGATATCAAGTTATTTGCTTTCTAGCAACACAACCGTCTCAACGTGGCTCGTATGCGGGAACATGTCCACAGGCTGAGCTTCAATTGCCCTATAGCCCCCTTTAGCCAGGTATTTCAAATCCCTGGCTAAAGTAGCGGGGTTGCAGGACACATACACCACCTTCTCTGGATTTAGGGTTATTATGGTCTCCAGTAGTTCCGGCCGGCACCCGCCCCGGGGAGGGTCGACAATAACCACATGGGCTGCATAACCCTCTTTTGCCAGCCTGGGCGCCGCCTCTTCAGATCTGCCCAAGATAAACTCCGCATTTGTAATCCCGTTTAACCGGGCATTTTGCCGTGCATCTTCCACAGCCGCTGCCACTGACTCCACGCCGATGACCCGGCGGGCAAAGCGGCTTATATAAAGGGCTATGGCTCCGGTGCCGCAGTAAAGGTCAAAGACCGTCTCTTCCCCGGTAAGCTGCCCGTATTCTCGAACTTTTTCCAAAAGGATTTCCGCTTGAGAGCTGTTGACCTGAAAAAAGGATTGGGGAGATATGCGAAAAGTAAGCCCCCCCAGCTCTTCTTCCAGATAGCCCCTCCCCCAAAGGGTGATGTCTTCCTGGCCAAAGATTTTGTTGCCCCTGCGGGGGTTTACATTCTGAACTATGCCCACCAGGTTCTTTGTCCCGGCGGACAGGTCTTTAAGCAGTTCCTCTTTCCCCGGCAGTTCCCTTCCTTTTGTGACAAGGATAATGAGGGTTTCCCCTGATGCCCGGGAAGTCCGGGCAATGACGTGACGCAAGGTCCCCGTGTGGTCTTTCTCGTTGTAGATGGGGACGCCGGTCCGCTGAATGGCTCTACGGGCGGCCCTGATGACTTCATCGTTCGGCAAAAGCTGCACGGGGCAGGTTTCGGTATCGACGACGGTGTGGCTTCTGCGCTGGTAAAAGCCTGCCAGGACCCTGCCGTCTGCCCATGCTACGGGGACCTGGGCCTTGTTGCGGTACCGCCAGGGCGCTTCCATGCCTATTACCGGAAGGACCGGCACCTTCATCCCCCCCAGGCGGCGCAGGGCATCTTCCACCAATCCTTTTTTATACACCAGCTGTTCTTCGTAGGCCAGGTGCTGCAGCCGGCAGCCGCCGCACAGGCCGTGGTGGGGGCAGCGGGGGGATACCCGGGCGGGGGACGGCTTTAAAACTTCTTCAACAAGGGCCCGGGCGTAGGCCTTTTTCCGGGAAATAACCCGGGCTGAAACCAGGTCGCCGGGCAAGGCCCCGGGGACGAAGATGGTAAGGCCCTCAAAGCGGGCAACACCTTCCCCGTCGTGGTTTAATCCCTCTACCGTCAGGGTCACCGGCCGGCCCTCTGCAGCGGGATAGTGTTCATGAGTCTTCTTTTGCCCTTTTTTCCCCAATTGCACCTTCCCCTCCAAAACGTCAACTGCCCGATATTTTTGCCTCGGGGCCGCAGCCTTGGCGGCAGCCAGCCCCTGGTTAAGGGTTAACCCTGGCGGCCAGGGGGCGGTACTGCAGGCTGTAGAACATATCCAGATAGCGCTTCCTTTCGGCCTGCTCCAGGTCCGTCACGTATTTCCAAAAGCCGTAGATGCGGGATAAGGTCATCATGCGTTCCGCATACTTCTCCCAGGTGTACCTGTCCTTGACCCGCTGAATTCCCTGACGGGAGATGGAGTCCCAGTGCTCCGGGTTTTCCCGGCAGCGGGCAAAGAAGTCGGCCATGTTCGCTGCCGCCCTGTCTCCGTGGTTGGGGTCGATGTGGAAACCGGAATAACCATCGTGAATAATTTCGGCGGGACCCCCGTACCGGGTAGCGAAGGTGGGCAGCCCGGAAATCATAGCCTCGATAACGGTAATTCCAAAGGCTTCGAAGAGGGCGGGCTGTACAAAAATTCCCCGGCTGTCGGCAATGTGGCGGTATAGTTCTCCCGCTATTTTTTTATCCAGAAAGATCCCCAGCCAGCGCATGTTCCCGTCCAGCCGGTAGTGGTTCATAAGGTGATGCATGCGGCGGATTTGTTCCCGTTCCTCTTCATCCCCGGAGTTATCCTCCCGCACATAACCAGCCACCACCAGCAGGTTGGCCTGCTCCCGCAGTTCCTTGCTGCTCCCGTACCAATCTACCAATCCGGTGATGTTTTTAATCCGGTCCAACCGGGCCATGGTAAATATGAGGGGTTTCTCCCGGTCTGCCAGTTCCCCCCGGGATTCATCCCCGGCACCCCCGTAGATTAGCTCCTGGATTTCCTTTTCCAGGGTCTTCAGCCGCCTCTCCTTTTCTGTGTAGGGAAAGTAGGCCTCGGGGTTGGCCCCGGGAGAGACGATGTTAAATTTGGGGTCAAAGACGTCGATCCCCTTGATGACCCGGTAGAGGCCGGGCATGGTAAAGGACGAGTAGCTCTCATACTGGCCCACGCCCCCTATGTGGCCGGCAATTTCCTGGTATGTGCTGGTGATGATGAAATCGGCGGCATTCATGGCGATCAAGTCCGCCGTGAACTGGCAGGAAAAATTATAGTGTTCATCGTTGTGGCGCCAGTACAGGTCAGAATACAGGTACTTGGTTTTTTCCAGGGCATGGGCGATATTGCATTGGGTCACCTGAAGGCTTTTGGCCAGCAGGGTGGCCACCAGGTTGCCGTCGGAGTAGTTGCCGACGATTAAATCCGGGCGGTTCCCCAACTCGGCCAGAACCTGGGTTTCCACTTCCGCCGCAAAGCTTTCCAGGTAAGGCCAGATTTTAAAGCGGGAAATCCAGTGAGAAATGACCTCCCCCTTTTCGTTTCGAAAGGGGACCCGCAGAATGCGGGCATTTTTGGTTCCCTCGATATGCTCCATCCTGTCGTAAGATGTGGTTCCCTTGTGCTCGGGAATCAGGCGGGTAACCACCAGAATTTGGGGTTCAATGTCCAGCCCCTGCTCCGACAGCCGCCGGCGCATTTCTTTTTCCAGCGCCTGCACCTGATCCAGGATATAGACCACCTGTCCTCCGGTATCCGGCATGCCCAGGACGTTGGATTGGCCAAAATACCCATGGGGCGAGAGAATAACCAGGTTAAAGATCATGGGGATTCTCCCCAAAAAGGCCTCCAGGCTTCCCGGTTCCGGGGCTTCCAGTATATCTAAAAGCAGCCGGACGGTTTCCTGCATCAGTTTTACCGTCCTGCCCCACCCCGGTTCCAGGCCCAGGTAGCGCATATATTTTTCCACGTCTTCCCATGTTGCTCCAGGGTTTTGCCCCGTTAAATATTCATCTGCCCTCTGAAGGGCCCGGCGCAGGGCGGAAACTCCCCCCAGGCGCCGGTTAACCAGAAGCTGTATGCCCTGGGCCTGATGCATTCTCAAAAAGCGGAGAAGGTTTTTACTGCCGTCTTCCATCTCCTGCAGGAGCTGGCCCGCCAGGCGCCGGTTCAAAAACTGCATCCCGCTCCCGATGGAACGAGTTTCCTGCAGCCTGGGAAACCCCCTGTAGAAGGGGTCCATATCCACCTCCAGCACCCACTGTTCATCTTTCCCCTGAACCAGCCTTTCCTTGAAGGCCAGAAATTCTCCTACGGATATCTCCGTAAACTGGAGGCTGTCGATATGAAAGCGGAAATACAGCCACCGGGCCACGGCCGGACGCAGGGCGACATAAACCCAGGGCGCCTCCAAAGCAGCCTCCTGGATGATTTCCACGGTTTTCTCCAGGGGCTTTACCATTTCCGCCGTCTCCGGTTCCACCTTTTCCAGGAAAACCTGGTATTGGTCCCAAAGCTCTGAACGGAGCAGAAAAGGGCGTTTAAGGCTCAGGTAATGCCTGAGCAGCAGGTAAACCGCATCCCGGTT
>SLHK01000134.1 GCA_007136165.1 Syntrophomonadaceae bacterium | reverse complement strand
GGGCAGTAGCAGACCTGGGATACGACCGGGTGCTGGAACTCATCCCGTTAAATAATGACGAGTATAAAAGCACCGACCTCCAGGTAACCTTTACCCTTCAAGACGGGGAAGACGGCCCTCACCTGATCATGGCGGAAAAGGACCGCCAAAAGGTGTTTCACAGGTTTCTTCCCCCCCTGGGAGAAGAAAAACTCTCCGAATACGAAGGAGAGTACCGCTGCCAAGCTATCCAGACCTCCTACAAAGTCTCGGTTCAAGGTAACAAGCTCTTTATGCTCAATCAGAACCGGCGCCACAACGCCCTTGACTTTCTCTGGTTCCCCACAATCCGGGACACCTTTCTGGCCGAGTATCCCCCTTACTGCCCCTACTATTGTATTACCTTTAATAGGGATGAGGGAGGGCAGGTGGTCTCCCTGGTCTTTCGGGATGACGAGGGCAGCGGGCGGGAAAATCTGGTGTTTCAAAAAAACTTTACTGACTAATATCAGACCCTCTCTATCATGAGCCTTTGGCGGGAGAAGGCGGGAATCGAAACCACCACCGGAGGTTTTTCTGCCACGGATTTCAATTCATAAACAGCCTTGTTAACCCTTAATATAGATAGTGCATAAATGACTTATTAAAACCCTTAGTCTCCTCAGGTATTTGCCCTGCCGGGGGGGCTGCGGCGACTTTTTTTCTCCTCCCGTCCCCGCCGGGTACGATCAAGGATTCTTTTGCGCATGCGGATGGAGTCGGGGGTTACCTCCACCAGTTCGTCATCTTCAATATATTCCAGGGCCTGTTCCAGGCTGAATGACGGCGGCGGTGTGAGGCGGATGCTTTCATCGGAGCCGCTGGCCCGGATATTGGTCAGGTGCTTTTTCTTGCAGACATTGACATCCAGGTCGCTTTCCCGGGAGTGCTCGCCGACGATCATCCCGGCGTAGACCTTGTCGGTGGGACGGATGAAGAGAGTGCCTCGTTCCTCCATGTTGTGGATGCCGTATGCGTTGGCTTCCCCTGTTTCAAAAGCCACCAGCACGCCGCGGCGGCGCCCGGGGATTTCACCCTTCCACGGCCCGTAGCTGTCGAAAAGGTGGTGCATGATTCCTTCTCCCCTGGTCTCGGTGAGGAGCTGAGAGCGAAAACCAATCAGGCCGCGGGCCGGGACCAGATATTCCAGCTTGACGATTCCTTCCCCGGTGGGCTGCAGGTTGAGAAGCTCCCCCCGACGCTCGCCCAGTATTTCGATAATACGGCCGGAATATACTTCCGGTAGAATCAGGAAGAGCCGCTCGTAAGGTTCACACAGCACACCGTCGATTCTCTGCAAGATGGGCTTGGGCTTGGAGATTTGCAGTTCAAAGCCCTCCCGTCGCATGTTTTCGATAAGAACTCCCAGGTGCAGCTCGCCCCGGCCCGACACCTGGAAGGCATCGGGCGAATCGGTCTCGGCCACCTTGAGGCTAACATTGGTTTCGGCTTCTTTCCACAAGCGAGCCCGCAGATGTCGCGAAGTAATATATTTGCCTGCCTTGCCGGCGAAGGGGCTGTCGTTGACCATGAAGGTCATGGTCAGGGTCGGCTCATCGATGATGATTTTAGGCAGCGGGGCGGGGTGTTCGGGGTCACTAATGGTCTCCCCAATATTGATCTTACCCAACCCGGCCACAGCCACGATATCCCCAGCGGCGGCCTGCTCCACAACCTGGCGCTGTAGCCCTTTGTAAGTCCACAGCTGCCCCACCTTCACTATTTCAATGTTATCGTCTTGCCTGCAGAGGCTGACCATCCGACCGACCCTGATGCAGCCGTTGTGAATAAGGCCGATGCCGATACGGCCAACGTAATCGTCATAATCGAGGGTGTTGATCTGGAGCTGGAGCACCCCGTTGGGGTCACCCTGAGGCGGGGGTATTTCTTTCACTATCAATTCAAAAAGTGGTTGCAAGTCACTGCCCGGTTCCTGCGGGTCCAGAGTGGCGGTCCCCAGACGTGAAGAGGTATAGACCACCGGAAAATTCAGCTGCCAGTCCGCCGCCTCCAGGGCCACAAACATATCAAACATTTCATTTAAAACAGCGTCGGATCGGGCATCGGGGCGGTCCATCTTGTTGATGGCCACGATCACACGCAACCCCATCTCCAGGGCTTTGCTAAGGACAAACTTGGTTTGGGCCATGGGGCCTTCAAAGGCGTCCACCAGCAAAAGGGCCCCATCCACCATGCGCAGCACCCGTTCCACCTCACCGCCAAAATCAGCGTGACCCGGGGTATCAACAATGTTGATCTTCGTGTCGTTGTATTGCACTGCGGTGTTCTTCGATAAAATTGTGATGCCCCGTTCGCGCTCCAGGTCGTTGGAATCCATCACCCGTTCAGCCACCTGCTGGTTTTCGCGGAAAATCCCGCCCTGTCGCAACAAGCCATCCACCAGGGTGGTTTTGCCGTGGTCCACGTGGGCGATGATAGCGATATTACGAATCTGGTCCTGCCTTTTTGTAATCATTGTTTTCACCTGTCTGTTTAATATACAGCACTTAAATAAGTACTACTTCAGCATATAAATGCCGCCGTAAATTATATTGTGGAAGTGCCCCGCTATAACTTATAATTCGCAATAGATATGACAGCAGAATTTTAATGTTGATACCCAGGCCGCCGCACAGGCCCCCACAGCAACTGACCGGGAAATTGCTTTTGTCCTAAGCGAGTATAGCAATACTTTATCATGAATGTCAAGAAGGTGGGCTCCTGCTTAAACTACTCCTGCGCTGGTTAAAGCAAATCACTATACAAGTTCCCCACATCTGCAGTCAGGCCTTGAAAAGCCGTGGAACGGGCAACCGCGCCTTTTCCGTATAATTGATACCGGTCAATTTCATGGTCGGCGAAAGAATAGATCAGGATATTCTCCTGCTTCTGATCAAGGATCCAGTATTCCCGGACTCCCGACAGCATGTAGGTGTTTAGCTTTTCAATCATATCTTTTTTTCGTGTATTATCCGAGAGGATTTCCACCACCAGGGCAGGGGTTCCCATGTAGCGCCCTTTTTCCGTAACGTTATTCTCCAGGTCACAGGCAACCAGTACGTCAGGCTGCATCACATCCGGATCTTTAAAATCCTTCTTCCTGAAGTGAACATCAAAGGGGGCAAAAAACACCCGGCATTTGTTTCCCTTAAAATAATGGTTAAAGATCAGATGCAGTCGTCCCAGAATTTCCTGGTGTCCGATGGTTGGCGAGCTCAATAGATAGATTTCCCCATTGATAAATTCCATTCTCAGGGTGCTTTTTTCACTGATTTCCATGAATTCCTCGTAAGAAACCTTTTTGCCGCCGTACAGGTAGTCCAGAGCATTTTCCCGAACGGTAAAATATTGTTCAATATCCGTCACATACGGGGTAAGTCGGGCCACCTTATGGCCGTTTTTGGTGATAACCACATCATTTTGTTCTTCAATAAAATCCAGGTATTTGCCGAAATTTTGCTTCAGCTCCGTTGCGGTCACCACAACTCCCTTTGCAGGATCCGGTGTTTTCATAGGATCACCTCCAAGAAAAGCTTAACATTTTAAACGATATTATGCAATATATTGTTCGATTTTTTCTTATTTTATATGCTATATTTATTTATTTTTACCTCTTTTTTTGTACTTTTTTCTTGACATTCGCATGCAGGGGTAATGCCTTCAGCTTCGAGGCGTCAGCTGCCGGTATCGACTGGATGTATGTACTGTGCCGTCAGCGATGCGTGCGGGAATGAGGGACAAAAATCGGAAAAAGGTCCGGTAAACGACCAGTCATTGCCCAAGGAAAAAGCCCCTTCCGGGGCGTAAGAAAACACCACTTTCTGTATTAAAACACGAGGGAATACAGCTCCTTAGGAATATGTCCCGTATTCCTTCGTATAATCCACCCATACCTTTACCAACTCCGGGTCGGCTTCGTCCAATACCGTGTTGGTTGCCATGATCAGGCCGCCGTCTTTGCCCACCGTATCGATGACTTTCCTGGTGTGCTCCTTGACAGACTCGGGGGTTCCCGTCTGCAGGAGCGATGCAGGCATACCCGCAGCAATGCACATGGTATCCTTGAGGGCCTCTTTGACCTTGTTGAGGTCGGAACGGTCGAACCAGCCGATGATCTTCCCTTTGGGCAGTTCGGCCAGGTACTGGAGGCGCTGATCGTAGACCCCTTCGAAGAAAGGCAAGGGGGTCAATCCCTCATCAATCAGGTCCAGGATAAACCTCTTGAACATGGGCCAGTAGAATATCTCAAACTGCTTCGGGGACATGAACCCGTCAGCTCCCCGGTGGAGGGGGATGAAGATTCTGGGATTCCCCGTCATCTTTGCCAGCTGAACGGCGCTTCCCAGGACACAGGGGTAGAGCTTTTCCTGGGCGGCAAGCAGCTTATCGGGGACCTGGAACATGTCCATCATGGAACCCCTCATTCCCCGGAGCATGTCTGAGATAATGTCGAAGGGGACGATGGCCGGGGCACTGTGGGAGGGGTAAATGCCCAGCTCCGCCATTTCTTGATGAAACTTGCCGAACTTCATGGTCCATTCTGCACCTGTTTTGGCAGCTGCCTGCATGGCCTGCAGGGCTGCGGCCACTGGGGGGATACTAAAGAAATTGGCCATGGGACCCCCGATGTAGCAGCCCAGGGACAGGCTGATGAGAGGAGGGAGCATGCCCAACCCCTCCATGTTTTTGTAAACCCTGGGGGTGTAGACCCTGATTAAAAAGTCAGATGGGTCCGCAAGGAAATGGTCATACTCTTCCTGCTTCATATACTCGCCTTCCACAAACTGGTGACTGGCGTTTTCCCCGATTCCATGCCCGGGCCACTTCATCTGCACTGTCCCCCAGAGGTCGTGAATCGGCCCGGGGGTGATTACTGCCGCATCCGCCGACAGAAAAAGGTCCGGGTCAAGGTCTATCAAGAACTTGCGGACCGCTTCCAGATACTCGTCCTGCTTGTAATAAGCATCCCGGTAGGTCAGGCCCGCCACCTTCGCCGGCAGGTAGTTGGGCTGCAGAAAAATCGGTACCCTATCAGGGACTCTCAGTTCAATAACATCCGTTAGCCTTTTTATCTTCGCATCTTGAGTCATCCTATTTCCCCTCCATCCAGTGTTTGGATAAGGTGACCGCGGCCATGGCATCTTCCCCAAAGGCATCCGCCCTGGCATAGCCCTTTATATCTTCCGTAATGGTGCCCCCACCGATCATGATCTTAATCTTATCCCGTTCCCCGGCTTGTTCAATGGCCTCCACGGTCTTCTTCATGGCTTCGAAGGTGATGGTCAAGAAGCCGCTCAACCCCACGATATCCGGCTGCACTTCCCTGATCTTGTCCACGAACTTTTGGGGGGAGGCATCCACACCGATATCGTACACATCGAACCCGTTTACATCCAGCATGAAGGTAACGATGTCCTTCCCGATATCGTGGATATCCCCTTCAACGGTCCC
>SLHK01000226.1 GCA_007136165.1 Syntrophomonadaceae bacterium | reverse complement strand
GATCCTCCTCTTCAAGTATTGGATCGATGAAGAGAATCCGGGACAGGGAAAAACCGCTCTGGAGCTGGAAGACTTTGATGGTGTCCGCCGCCGTCAGCTGCCAGCGCCCTTCCTCCGCATCCCGGTTTAAATGCAGGAGCACCACGCTGAAAGGTACCTCCCTGGCCGTCTGCAGGCCCCGGATGCCTGCCGCTCCCGTGGTGCCAGCATTGACGATGACGCTCCCCTCCACCTGGCTGATGTCCAGGGAGTGGGTGTGGCCCGTCAGAAGCAGGGGGACATCCCCGATAAAGGCGGACACAATCCGGGGGTGGTGGGCCGCCACCAGGTCCGGCTCCACTCCCTCCACCCTCAGGATATCCCGTAGTTCCCGGGCAAACTGGTCCATGACAACGTCGGGGGCCACGGCCATCTCCGCAGACCGGGCCGAGGGGTCCATGGTGCCCGCTACAAGTACATCAGCCACTTCAATATAGCCCCTTTCCAGGACAAATACCCCGGGCAGGCCCTCCAGGGTGGCCATGATTTCCGGGGAGTCATGGTTACCGGGCAGGAAGATATAGGGGACTTCCAGGGCCCCGACCCGGGCAGCCAGGTCCGCTTCCAGGGGTGAGCCGAAATCTGTGATATCGCCGGTGTCAACGACAAAGTCAACCCTGAAGCTCCGCACCACCTGTTCAATGAAGTCAAAGGCGGCAGGGTTGTTGTGGATATCGGACACGTGGAGAATTTTCCGCTCCCCCTCCACCAGGCCCAGGGGCTGCAGGAATTCCAGCCGCTCAAACAGGTAATAGATGCTGCCGGCGATGACCTGCAGCTGCTCCCCCAGGGAGGCCACCCTGGCAATAATTTCTTCCAGGAGGCCAAAGGCCCAGGGGGCGGCGGCCAGGGCCCCCTCATACTCCGGTGCCAGGAAGGCCCCGGTATCATAGGACATATAGAGGGAAAAGAGGAGGAGGGACAGGATCAAAGTACCCATAACCCCCCCCAAAAGGACCATCCTGTTCTCTTTGGACAGGAGGAAATAAACCCCCGCCGCCCCGCCCAGAAAACCCAGGGCCAGCAGTTTTACCGTATACAGGATTAAGCTGGACCTGACTTCCTGGACAATGGCGTCCACCAGGTCCTGTTCCGGCAGGCGGGCCAAATCTTCCCGCAAAAGGTCGATGTTAATATTCCTCAAAACGGCCGTCAGCTTCAGGGGCGGGACGTGGGTTTGGGCCCAAACCCGGCCCAGGGGGGGGATCTCTATCTGGGTAAACCCGTGGTCGAAGAAGGAAAGCCCCAGCCTCACCTCAAAGGCGCCCACCGTAATGTTCATGAAACCCAGGAGGCTCACCAGGGTCAGCATACCCAGGGCCGCCACCAGGAAAACTTTTATGTAGATGTTAACCTTCACCGGAGCCTTAACCCCCCTTTGCAAAAAAGGGAGAACTTGTACAGTTCTCCCCTGCCGGCTCTTATTTAGTTTCCCCCAGATGCCTGGCCCTTTAACCGTTAGAGATTAAAGTTTATGCCGGGGGATTAAGCTTCTTCCTCTGGGCCTCCATCTGCTGCCGCAGGTAATCCCCGTTAATCTTCTCGTTTTTGACCAGAACACCGGCGATATCCTTGATGATGCCCAGGTACTTTTGCAGGGTTTCCTCCACCCTGGCCTCCTGGGACTTGATGAGTTCCTGCATGGATTCGTAGAGGATTTTCCCCGGGACATTATCCATGCAGATGACTCCCAGGGAAGACATCCCCGAAGTGATGATCTGGCGGGCCAGTTTTACCGCCTGCTGAAAGTCGTTGGACGCTCCCGTGGAGCGGTTCCCCAGGGTCAGTTCTTCCGCCTTGGACCCGGCCAAAAGAACGGCCATCTGGCCTTCCAGGTACTCCCTGGTGTACAGGTAGCTTTCCTTATCGGGAGTCTGCCTCATATAGCCCAGGGCCCGGCCCCGGGATGTGGTGGTGATGGAGGATACGGAACCGGGTCTTATCTCCTCGCTGAGCAAGGCATGGCCCGTCTCATGGACGGCAATGCGCCACAGCTGCTCTTCGTCGGGCCGCCTCTCCAGCCTTTCCCCCATCATGACTTTTTCGATGGCATCGCTGAAATAATAGCTGGTGATGGTTTCAGAGCCCTCCCGCATGGCCAGAATGGCCGCTTCGTTGGCCACGCTTTCCAGGTGGGCCCCGGAAAAGCCGAAGGAATCCCGGGCCACGGCTTTCAAGTCCACCTCCGGGTCCAGGGGCTTGTTTTTTGTGTGCAGCAGCAAAATCTGCATCCTTCCTTCCAGGTCCGGCAGGTCCACGTTAACCGTCCGGTCAAACCTGCCGGGGCGGATCAGGGCCGGGTCCAGCATGTCAACCCGGTTGGTGGCGGCGATAAGGAGGATTTTTACCTTGTCTTTAACATCGATGCCGTCCATTTCCACCAGCAGCTGGTTCAAAGTCTGATCGTACTCCAGGTGGCTGGAATGGGAACCCCGCTTCCCTCCCAGGATGTCTATCTCATCGATGAAAATAACGGCGCTGCTCTTTTTCAGTTTCTCCGCCTGTTTCACGGCTTCCCTGAAAATCTGCCGGACCCTCTGGGCCCCCACGCCGGCATACATTTCCACAAATTCACTGCCGCTGGTGGATAAAAAGGCCGACTGGGTGTAGTTGGCGGCGGCTTTGGCCAGGAGGGTCTTTCCCGTCCCCGGCGGCCCGATAAGCAGGATGCCTTTCAGGGGGCGGATACCCATCTTGTGGATTAGTTTCTGGTCTCTTACAAAGTCCAGGGCTTCCATGAGTTCCTTTTTGGCCGTTTCCTGGCCGCCGATACTGGAAAAACTTATGGAGGAACCTCCCCTGTCACCCGCACTGACGAAATTTTTGGTCGCGGACCTGCTGCCGGCAAAAAAATATAAAAAGCCCAAAATGCCTACCAGAAAGATTAGCGGCATGACGTTTACGCCCTGCACCAGCAGGATCACCATCAGGGCCGCTGCCCCGCCGATACCGATTTCTTTAATCATATAGCCTCTTCCCCCTTAACCGGGTGCCTGCTGAACCGCCGGTACAGGTAACTTTCATCCTTTACCAGCTCCAGGTACATATAATCTTCCGTCACCATCACCCGGTAGGTTTCCAGGCCGTAGTCAGCCCCCACTTCATCCACATACCGGCCCATGGTCACAAAGTTCCCCTGGGCCGCAGCCTCGAAAAGGGCCAGGTGAATTTTCTGATAGGCGGCCCGGATGTCCGGATCCGGCCGGTCCTCAAGGACAACGATGTATTCCCCCTTGTACAGTTCCCGGACAGACCCTTCCACTTTTTCGTAAAAGAAGGGGAAATCATCAAGCCTGGTTACCTGGAGTTTAATCTCCAGCCGGCCGTCCCTGTTATTCAGCTCCACTTTCTCAACTTCTTCCATGTTCTCCAGGGCTTTGGTCATGGGTTCTTCAATAAGCTGCTTCTGCCTGAGGTAATGGACCCCCCAGAACAAAGCCAGGCACGCGAGAAAAGTGATAACAACCACGGGCCATTTCATGCTTTTCCAGTTCATAAGCTCTTCCCCCGAATTAAGCTGGTTTACATAAGTGAATTATAACATATGACGGAGGCGGGGGCAAAAACAATAAATGCCACCCGGAGGTGGCATTTGCCTTTAAAAGCGGATGTTTTTTCTATTCCTGTAAAAATACTCCACCCCCGACACCACCGTCAGAATAACGGCCAGGTACAGGGCCAGGGGGGCGATGAGCCAGGAGGGGATAAAAAGGAAAAACCGCAGGGCGCTTTCCTGAAACCAGACGGTCTGAAAGGCGGCGTGGACGATGAGGGACACCACGGCCACAATTTGCAAGACATTCTTCAGCTTCCCGAGTTTGCTGGCCATGACGATGACCCCCTGGGCCGCCAGAATCAAACGCAGCCAGCTGACGGCAAACTCCCGGCTGATGATGATGAGGGCAAACCAGGGGTTTAAATATCCCAGGTATACCAGGGAAATAAGGCCGGCGGTGATTAAAAGCTTGTCCGCCATGGGGTCGAGAAATTTGCCCATGGTGGATACCGTCTCCTGCTTGCGGGCGATATAGCCATCCAGAATATCGGTACAACCGGCCACAACAAATATACCGGCGGCAATCAAGAGGCCGAAGGGCTTTTGGTTCAGCATGAAAACCATAAATATGGGCACCAGGATGATGCGGGTAATGGATAAACTGTTGGCCAGGTTCACTGGCAAACCTCCCCTTCCAGGTCATAGTCCAGGGCTTTCACAACCCGGACCCGGACCAGTTGGCCGGGTTTTAAGGCCCCGGGTGAGGGGAATAAGATATGTCCGTCCACCTCGGGGGCCTGCCCGTAATACCTGCCGGTGTAAATGTCCCCCGCCTTCCGGCGGTCCACCATAACCTCAAAAGCCCGCCCCAGGAGCTTTTTATTGCCGGCCAGGGACATCTCCTTAAGGAAGGCCATGGCCCTGTTGTAGCGGTACCTTATGACCCTGGAGGGGACCTGGTGGGGATAACCGGCGGCGGGAGTGCCTTCCTCCCGGGAGTAGGGAAATATTCCCACCCTGTCCAGCCGGTATTCCTGCAAAAAATCCAGCATATCCCGGAAGTGCCTGCTTCTTTCCCCGGGAAAACCCGCAATAAAGGTGCTCCTGAGGGCAATCCCGGGCACCATGTCCCGGCATTTTTCCAAAAGGGGCCCCGGGCCTTTGGCCCCCCTGTACATCCTTTTGAGGATGTCCGGCGCACAGTGCTGCAGGGGCAGGTCCAGGTAAGGGCAGACCTTTTCCTCCCCCGCCATGGTTTCCAGAAGTTCCTCATCCACATGCAGGGGGTGGGCATACAGGATGCGCAGCCAGGCCAGGCCCTCTATCCGGGCCAGTTTTTGCAGCAGTTCCGGGAGCCTTCTCCGTCCGTACAGATCCATACCGTAAAAGGAGGTGTCCTGGGCTATCAGGTTGAGCTCCCGGGCCCCGCCGGACACCAGCCTCTCCGCCTCCCCCAGGATGCTCTCCAGGGGCCGGCTTTTATAGGGTCCCCTGAGTCGGGGAATTATACAAAAACTGCAGGTGTGGTTGCAGCCGTCGGCAATTTTCACGTAGACGCTGTGGGGCTGCCCTGTGGCCAGGCGGGGCAGCCCGTCGGGAGGGCCTTCGCCCCGGCCCAAAGCAGATGATTTGCTGCCCGAGAGGCAGCGGTCTATGATCCGGGGGATCCGGTGCAGATTGGCCGGTGTCACCAGGCCGTCCACCCGGGGTATCTCCTTAAATAATTCCCGCCGGTAGCGGGCCGGCAGGCAGCCGGCCACCAGCAGCACCCTGCACTTATCCTGCTTGTACTCCGCCAGCTGCAGAATTTCCGCCACCGACTCCTTCCGGGCCGGTGTGATAAAACTGCAGGTGTTGACGATGATAACCTCCGCTTGCCCGGGGTCGGGTGTATAGGTGTAGCCCTTCTCCCCCAGGAGTCCCATGATATTCTCGCTGTCAACCCTGTTTTTGGCACAGCCCAGGGAAACCAGGTGGTAGAGAGTAGCAGCAGTCATGTACAGGCAACCTTTCTATGGGTGTCTCCCTGTAAAATGCAGTCCCCGGGGGGATTAACGGGCCTCCCGTTGGATGGTTATGTTGTAAGGCCGGTCTGTGTCCTTTATTTCAACGGCCAGGCCGTTAACGGTAAAGGACTCAACGCCCAGGGGGTTCCCCAATCGGACCTGGATCTCCCCGGTGGTCTCGAAAGTGTAGTCCTGGCCCCGCCGGTGGGTTCCCGAACTCACCCTTTCCCCATCTTCCCAAACCCGGATCCAGCAGTCCCCTTTAAAGGTGATTTCCAGCTGCAGGGATTCCACTCCCGTAAGCACATATTCCTCCAGGCCGGGATTCGGTTTCTCCAGGTTTACCTCAGGCACGGGTTCTTCATCCCCGGGCTCCTCGTCGGGTTCCGGTTCTTCCGGGTCTTCCGCCGGGTCATCCAGGACAGGGGTTTCCCCATTATCCGGATCCCTGCTGTCCCTGTCATCCAGTAAAAGCCCCGCCACGTAGACTAAAGCTACCAGGATTAAAAGAACAATTGCAAAGACCAGCAAAGGCTTGAACCGCCGGGGTTTTCGGGGAGGCCGGATAATGTCGATTTTCTTTATTTCCCTCTCCTTTTCCCTCTCCTTCTCCTGGAGAGGCTTTTCTTCCTCCTTCACCTCTTCGGCAGTTCCTTTGTACAGGGACAACAGCTCCCGGTAGTCAAGCCCCACCACGTTGGCATAATTCCTGAGGGCTCCCTTCACATACACTTCCCCGGGGAAATGGTGGAACTCCTCCGCTTCCAGGGCTTTAAGAAGCCGTACCTGGATTTTTGTTTCCGCAAACATATCCTCCAGGGTGAGGCCCTTATCTTCTCTGCCCTGCTTCAATTTGGCCCCCAGGTCACCCATTACTTTTACCCCCCGTCCTTAAGACTTAGTTTTCTTCTTGAGCACGTCGTGCAGCTGGTCCGCTGTTACCAGGACCTCCCGGGCCTTGCTGCCTTCGAAGGTGCCGACGATTCCCCGGGCTTCCATATCGTCAATGAGCCTGGCCGCCCGGGTATAACCAATGCGCAGGCGCCGCTGCAGGATGGAGATGGAAGCCTGTCCGCTGTCCACCACCAGCTCCACCGCTTCCGGGAATAGCTCGTCCTCGTCCTCTTCAAAGTCCTCCATATCTACCTCATCGGAAAAAATGCCCTGGTTGTAATCCCCGTCACCCTGGTCCTGAATATAGCTGACCAGGTTCTGCAGGTCCGTCTCCGCCATGAAGGAACCCTGGACCCGGAAGGGCTTCGGGGCTCCCACGGGGTGAAAGAGCATGTCCCCCCTGCCCAGAAGCTTCTCCGCTCCTCCCTCATCCAGAATGGTCCGGGAATCGGTATGGGAGGAGACGGCAAAAGCGATGCGGGAGGTGATATTGGCCTTAATAACCCCGGTAATGACATCCACTGAAGGCCGCTGGGTGGCAATAACCAGGTGGATGCCGGCGGCCCGGGACATCTGGGCCAGGCGGGTGATGGCATCTTCCACATCGGAGGCGGCCACCATCATCAAGTCCGCCAGCTCATCGATGATAACCACGTAATAGGGCAGGTATTCCCCGGAGCCCTTTCCCTGCACCTTTTGATTGTAGCGGGTTATCTCCCTGACCCCTTCCCGGGCAAAGAGCTGGTAACGCCTGCCCATCTCCCGCAGGACATTTTTTAGGGCCAGGGCCGCCTTTTTGGGGTCATTGACCACGGGGGCAATCAGGTGGGGAATGCCGTTGTAAATGTTGAGCTCCACTACCTTGGGGTCAATCATGAGAAATTTGACCTCCATGGGGTTGGCCTTAAAGAGAATGCTGCTGATTATGGTATTGATGCACACACTTTTTCCCGTCCCCGTGGCTCCTGCTACCATAAGGTGGGGCATTTTTTGCAAATCGGCTATGACAGGGTTTCCCGTAATGTCTTTGCCCAGCCCGAAAGAAAGCAGGGAGGGGTTGTCCCGGAACTCTTCCGCCTCTAAAACTTCCCTCAGGTAGACCAGGGAGATGACCTTATTGGGTACCTCGATGCCCACGGCGGCCTTCCCGGGAATGGGAGCTTCAATCCGGACCCCCGAGGTGGCCAGGTTCAAGGCCAGGTCATCGCTTAAGCTGACGATTTTGCTCACCTTGACCCCGACTTCCGGCTGCAGCTCATAGCGGGTGACGGTGGGCCCCGTGCTGACACCGCTCACCTTAACCTGGACCCCAAAGCTGGCCAGGGTTTTTTCGATAATCTTTCCCCGCTCCGTGATGGTCTTCTGCTGCTTGATATCCTGGACCCCCCTCACCCTGGGCAGCAGGTTTAAGGGGGGGAGAAAATAGTCCATGTGCCCCTGGTACTCGATACCCGCATCCTTAAGCCCCGTTTCGCCCTGGACGGGCAGCTCCTTTTTGGTTACCTCAGGGGGTTCCCTGTTTTCCGGCGGGTTGGCAATAATGACCTGGGGCTTCACTTCGGGCTCTTCCCGGATTTCAGCCTCCCCGGCGGCGGCCAGTTCCTTTCTGGACGGATAGTCGTAGGCCTCTTTCTGGGGCGGCTGGCTGAAAAGGTACCCGTACAAATCTTTAAGCTTGCGGAAAAACCCCACATTAAGCCTTAAAAAGAACCTTAAGACCTTCCCCAGGCTTCCAAAGAAATTAGTCAGGGACAGGTTGGTAATCAGGAGGAAGGAAACCAGGGTCAAGGCCAAAAGGACAATGTAGCTGCCGATATCCCGGAAAAAAAAGTACAGGCCCATGGCGGCCAGGGCCCCCAGAACGCCGCCTCCCCGCTGCTCTGTCCCCAGGCGGAAGCTTTCCTGATATATTGAACCTCCCGTCAGCTCCACCTGGCGGTGGGCTTCGCTCATGATGTTGAGATGGGCCGCCACCATGAGAATTACCAGGAAAAGCAGGATTCCCAGCAGGCGCAGCCGCAGGTGCTTGATCTTTTTGGGCAGCATGACTTTAAAGGCGATGACCAGCATGATGGCCGGTAAAATCAGGGCCACGTCGCCGGCCATAAAACGGAGAAAATTATTAAGAAACATGCCAAATTCACCGGCCTGCTCCGTAAAAATCAAGCCGGCCAGCATCAAGGCGGCCAGGGCCAGGTAGAGGATTCCCATGACCTGGCTTTTTACATCATCCTTCAATTCGTCAAACATGGAAACACCCCTGACTGGAATCTATTGGAATATTCCCAGCATGCTTACCAGAATGACCAGGGCACCCAAAGTCCAGGTGTAGTAGGAAAAATACTTGAATTTTCGGGCCTTTAAAAGCAGGATAAAGGTTTTGATGGCCACAATCCCGGCCAAAAAGGCGGCAATGGTGGCTACCGTATAGGGGATTACCGGAATCACTTCCGCCCCTTCGCTAAAAATGTCCCGGGCTTCCATGATGGTGGCCCCCAGGATGACGGGCAGGGACATGAGAAAGGAAAACCTGACGGCCGTGTCCACCGTCAACCTCCGGGCCAAAGCCGCCGTAATGGTGGCGCCGGACCGGGAAATCCCCGGCATGATGGCGGCACCCTGGGCGATGCTGATAAGGACGGCATCCAGTACTCCCATCTTCTTGATATCCTTGTAGCCCGGGGGAAAGCGCTGGATCAACCATAAAAGGGTCCCGGTAACCAGCAGCATGAAGCCCACCACTGTCACCGACTGAAAGGCGCTTCTAAAGTAAGATGCGAAAAATACCCCCATGAGGCCCGTGGGGATCACGGAAACGGCCAGCAGCAGGAAGAACTTTTTCTGTTCCCTGTCTTTTTGAAAGCCGGTGAGGAGCTTGAACAAATCCCCCCAAAAGACCCAGACCACGGAAAAGAAGGTCCCCAGGTGCACCAGCACTTCAAAAACCACCCCCGGCTGCTTCACTCCCAGGACGAATTGAGTTATCACCAGGTGGCCCGAACTGCTGACGGGCAAAAACTCCGTCAACCCCTGAACCACTCCCAGAAGAATCGCTTCCCATAAGGCCATATCCTTTATTAAACACTCCTTAAATTAAGTTAAGGGTTTAAACCAATTACCCTCTTTTTTTCGTCATTAGTTGCTATTTTCCTTTATTTTTGCCTATGTTATTTATCGGGAATTAATTTCATGATAAGAAAAGCGTACTGCCTGACCAGGGGCAGGAACAAAAGGCCTCCCGCCAGGTTATAGAGGGTATGCCCGTTGGCAATTTGCCGGGGCAGGTAGGAAGAAGTGGCGGACACCAGCCCGACAAAAACCGGTCCTGCCGTCAGAACTATGAAGGCGCTCACCATATTAAAGAAGAGGTGGGCCAGGGCCGCCCGGCGGCCGGCCCGGTTTGTGCTGCCGGAGGCTGCCAGGGAGGTCAGGCAGGTGCCGATATCGGCGCCAAAGACCAGGTACATCCCCGGGGCCAGGCCAATGGCTCCCTCCCGGGCCAGGGCAATCACAAAGGCCATGACGGTGCTGCTGCTCTGAATGAGGGCCGAAGCCAGGGCCCCCGCCGCCACCCCTCCCAGGGGCGACCCCTCGGCAGCCTTTAAAGCCCCCTCTAAAATGCCCATGTCCTTGAAAACGGCCAGGCTCCCCGTCAGGAGGTCCAGGCCCGTCAGCAGGATGCCGAAACCCGCCGCCGCCAGGAAAGAGAAGCGGTGCTTCCCGGCCAGGAAAAAGGCCGTCAGGGCCGCCAGGGCTATAAACACTCCCAGGCGCTCCACCTGGATGGCCAGCAGGTGGGCCGTCAGGGTGGTGCCCACATTGGCCCCCAGGATGACGGCAATGCCTGCCGGCAGGGGGAGAATAGCTGCGTGCACCAGCCCCACCACCAGGACGGTGGTCAAACTGCTGCTCTGCAGAATAGCAGTTGTCAGGGCACCCAGGAGGAAACCCTGCAGGGGATTTCCCGAAAGGGCGGCCAGCCAAACCCGGACCCGTTCCGTGGCCGCTCCCCGCAGGGCCCCGCTCATAATTCTCATGCCCGCAAAGAAAAGCATCAATCCCAATAATCCCCTGACAAAGGCCATGGCCTCTCCCCCCCTGCCCTCCTTTTAAAGGTATGTGGGGGCGGGAGGTCTTATCACCAAATTATGTCCGGGGACACCGCCGGCGGGGCTGCCGGCTTTAAGTTAATTAAAAAAAGGGCTTAAGCCCTTTAGTTATCCAGGTTATAGGGAAATTCGATAACCCTGCCCGGCTGCAGGTCCGGCCGCAGGTAGAGCCCGGGGTCTGAGGAAATAACCCGGAGTATCCTGGCCTGGTTCTTACCCAGTGGTTCCAACAGCAGGGTGCCTCCCTCTATGGGAAGCTCATGGACCTGGGTTTCCTCGCCCTCATCAAAACCGGCCATAACCAGGTCCAGGGGCATAATAGTATAGATAAAACTCATGGAGCATCAGCCCCTCCGTCTTTTTTCGGCTTTTCAATAATATTTTTGAGATAGCCCACGGCCTCTCCCAGGCCGCCCACTTTATCGATCAAGCCTTCTTCCAGGGCATCCTTCCCCACCAGGACCGTCCCGATGTCCCTGGCCAGCTGTCCCGTATTGAACATGAGTTCCCGAAATCTTTTCTCCGAGACGGACGAATGCTGGCAGACGAAGCGGATAACCCTGTCCTGCATTTTATCCAGGTACTCGTAGGTCTGGGGCACCCCCACTACCAGGCCTGTCAGCCGGATGGGGTGGATAGTCATGGTGGCGGTGGGGGCAATCAGGGAGCAGTTAGCAGCCACAGCGATGGGGACCCCGATGCTGTGCCCTCCCCCCAAAACCAGGGAGGCGGTGGGTTTGGAAATGGTGCTGATGAGCTCAGCGATGGCCAGTCCCGCCTCCACATCGCCCCCAACGGTATTCAAGACTATTAAAAGCCCTTCAATTTGCGGGTTCTGCTCCACGGCCACCAGCTGGGGAATTACATGCTCGTACTTGGTGGTCTTGTTCTGGGGCGGCAGGGTCAGGTGCCCTTCTATCTGGCCAATTATGGTGATGCAGTGGATATTCCCCGGCAGCGGCGGCACATTGGTCTGGCCCATTTGCTGAACATTTTCCAGGGTGCTGCTCTGGGGTGGTTGTTGTGACGCCGGGGGCTGCTGCTTTTGCCGGCGGGGAGACGGTTTCAGGCGACGGTAATATAGGTCCAAAACAAATTCACACTCCTACCTGGCCTTATGTCTCCTTTAGTGTGCCTTTCTCAAGGACCACTTATGCATTTTCAAGCCTCCATAATGACAGGCAAAATCATGGGCCTGCGGCCCGTCTTTTCATACAGGTGTTTTGCCACCACATCCCGGATGTTGTTTTTGACGGCGGACCACTCGCTCATCCTGTTCCTGTCCATTTTTTCCAGGGACTGAAATACCTTGTCCCTGACTTCATCCATAAGGGATTCCGACTCCCGGACATAGACAAAACCCCGGGAAACCACATCGGGGCCCGCCAGGACCCTGTTGTCCTCCCGGTCCATGGTCAGGACCACAATAAAGATGCCGTCTTCCGAGAGGATTTTTCTGTCCCGTAAAACCACATTCCCCACATCTCCCACGCCCAGGCCGTCCACCAGCACCCTTCCGGCGGTTACGCTTCCCGCCATGCTTCCTTTATGGGGTTCAAATTCCAGGATGCTGCCGATCTCCGAGACAAAGATGTTTTTCGAGGGAATGCCGATTTCCTCCGCCAGCCTGGCATGGCTGATCATATGCCGGTATTCACCGTGGACAGGCATGAGGAACCGGGGGCGTAAAAACTTCAACATGAGTTTCAGCTCTTCCTGGCTGGCGTGGCCCGACACGTGGACCCCCGAGGTGCGGTCATAGACCACATTGGCCCCCCTGCGAAAGAGGTTGTCAATGGTACGGGCGACCAGCTTTTCGTTGCCGGGGATGGCCATGGCGGAGATGATTACCGTATCTCCCGGCGCTATACTGACCTTGCGGTGGTCTGCCTGGGATATGCGGGTGAGGGCCGACATGGGCTCTCCCTGGCTGCCCGTGGTCAGCAAGACCACCTGGTTCAGAGGGTAATTTTTTAAATTATCTACCTCCACCAGGATTTTGTCCGGGACATCCAGGTAACCCAATTCCGAGGCGATGCTCACCACATTCACCATGCTTCTGCCCACCACGGCCACCTTCTTCCGGTTTTTGTGGGCGGCGTCTATAACCTGCTGCAGCCGGTGAACGTGGGAAGCAAAGCTGGCGACGATAATACGGCCCTTGGCCGTGGAGAAAACCTCGGAAATACTTTTTCCCACTTCTTTCTCCGAGGGCGTATAGCCCGGATATTCCGCATTGGTGCTGTCGGAAATGGCCAGGAGAACTCCCCGCCGGCCCAACTCCGTCAGCTTATGGTAGTCTGTAACCTTGCCGTCCACCGGGGTCTGGTCAAATTTGAAGTCGCTGGTATACACGATCAACCCCGCACTGGTGGTGACGGCCAGGCCTACCGAGTCCGGGATGCTGTGGTTGGTCTTGAAGGTTTCCACCCGAAAACTGCCTACAGTCAGGGTATCCCCCGGCCTGAAGGCCTGCATGTCCGTATTCTGCAGCATATGGTGTTCCTCCAGCTTTCCCTCCACCAGGCCCAGGGTCAGCCGCGTCCCGTATATGGGCACTTCCAGCTGGGGCAGAATGAAGGGCAGGGCTCCGATATGGTCTTCATGACCGTGGGTGAGGACAATGCCCTGAATCAGGTCCTTGTTCTCCAGAAGATATGTGATGTCGGGGATGACAATATCAATGCCCAGCATTTCCTCCGAGGGAAAGGACAGGCCTGCATCCATGATGAGGATTTCGCTGCCGTCTTTGATTGCAAACATGTTTTTACCTATTTCCCCTACCCCGCCCAGGGGAATAACCTGCACTTTAGAAACGTTGCTGTGATTCAACCTATTTTTTTGTCTGCTACCCAAAAATAAATCAACCTCCATATAATTTAATTTTCCGCTCTTTTCCCAGTAACATTCATTATACATCCTTTACCGGGTGAAGGCAAGTTTTTCAAGCAGCCGCAGGGATTTCCAGGTAAAGGAATATAAAGGAGCCCAAGAAGATCCTGCCAATCCTCTCAGGCTCCCCGGTATGACACCTCCTCCATGCTTACAGAAGATCCAAATCCTCCAGTATCTTGCGTAAAGAGGCCCTAAGCCCTGGCTCCAGAGCCGTAAGGGGCAGCCTGTGGCCGCCGGTATCGTGCCCCAGCATCTTCAGGGCCGCCTTTACAGGCAGGGGGTTGGTGGCCATGAACAGGCCCTTAAAAAGAGGCAGGAGCTTCCGGTGGTGGGCATAGGCTTCCCCAACCCTCCCGGCAAAGAACAGGTCTATCATTTTAGTTATCTCGGGGCCCGCCACATGGCTGCAGACGCTGACCACCCCCGTCCCCCCCAGGGCCAGGATGGCCAGAGTCTCGTCATCGTTACCGCTGTACAGGCTTAAATCTTTAATGCCCGCAGCAACTCCCGCCACCTGGTTAAGCTGCCCTCCGGCCTCTTTTAGGGCCACGATATTGGGCCTGCGGGCCAGCTCAAAGATGGTGTCCAGCTCCAGGTTTACTCCCGTCCGGGAGGGAACATTGTAGAGCATGACCGGCAGTTCCGGCACCGCTTCCGCCACCGTCCAGAAATGCGCCGCCAGGCCTTCCTGGGATGGTTTGTTGTAATAGGGGGCCACCAGCATGATGCCGTCGGCTCCCGCCTCTGCCGCTTTCATGCTCAGATCCACGGAAGCACCGGTGCAGTTGCTGCCGGTACCGGCAATCACCCGGGCCCGGAAACCGACCCTTTCCTTGACTACCCGGTACAGCGTCAACTTCTCCTCCTCCGTGAGGGTCGGTGATTCCCCCGTGGTGCCGGTAACCACCAAACCCTCGGAACCGTTGTTGACAAGATACTCCGCCAGGTCTCCCGCTTTGGCATAATCTACCTGGCCGTTAGCTTTAAAGGGCGTAACCATGGCCGTAAGCAGCCGGCCAAATCCCCTCTCCATTTCCTTGTCTCCTCTCTTTTTGGTAATCATGGGCTATTCTTTACCCCGGCGTCCCAGGGAGTGTCCGTTTCCAGGGAAAAAGCCCGGTGCAGGGCGCAGACGGCCCTCTGGACGTACTCCTCCCGGATGAGGCAGGAGATATTGATGTGGGAGTCGGCCGTCTGCAGGATGGGAACGCCTTCCTGTTTGAGGGCGGAAACAATCTTCAGCATAATGCCCGGAATTCCCCGCATACCGGCGCCAATGACGGTTACCTTGGCCAGGTCCCGCTCCGCCTGGAATTTTATTTTCAGTTTTTTCAAGAGCTTGACGGACAAATCCATATTTTCCAGGGGGATGGTGAAGATTTTTTTCCCGGGAAATATATTGATGAGGTCGATGCTCACCTGGTTTTCCGCCAGGGTTTTGAACATCTCCTCTTCCGCTTCACTGCAGTCCACAGAAGCGGCAATCTGTGCCAGGCCCTGTACCTGGGTGATGCCGGTAATCAATCTCCTGTCCCTTTGTTCCCCGGGGAAGGGTTCCTTGTGATTGTGAACCAGCGTCCCCTGCCCGTCTTCGTAGGTGCTGCGAATGGCGATGGGGACCCCGTATTCCATAGCAATCTCCACGGCCCGGGGATGAATGACCCGGGCCCCTTCCTGGGCCATCTGCAGAATTTCGCTGTAGGAAGCCCGGCCCAGAGGCCGGGCCTCGGGGACGATGCGGGGATCCGCCGTCATCAAGCCCGAAACATCGGTATAGACCTCCACCAGGGAAGCCTCCAGGGCCGCCCCCAGGGCCACGGCAGTGACATCGCTGCCGCCCCGCCCCAGGGTGGTAACCTCTCCCGCCTCGTTCACCCCCTGAAAGCCCGCCACTACCGGTAGCAGCTTTTTGTCCAAAATTTTCAATATTTTTTCCTTGTGAATTTTCTTTATCATGGCTTCCCGGTAATTATCCGTGGTGACCACACCGGCCATGCCCCCGCTTAAAGGGAGGGCCTTTACCCCTTTAGCCTGCAGGGTGAGGGCCAGGACCGCCGCTGCGATGTTTTCCCCGCAGGCCATGAGAAAGGCCAGGGTCCTTCCGTCAGGGCCCGGGTTCTCCCTTCGGGCCAGGTGAATGAAGGTATCGGTGGCATAGGGACTGCCCTTCCGGCCCATGGCGGAAACCACCACCACCGGCATACTGCCTTTCTTTAGCGCCTGCATGATATGACGGGCCGCTTTTTTCCGCCCCTTGACATCGGCCAGGGAGGTGCCGCCAAACTTTTGTACGATGATATCCACGACCAACTCTCCTTATACAATGGTAAATTCGCTGGATTTGGGCCCCAGCAGCAGGGGCTGGAGCTGTTTCCCCTTAAGAGCTGCCTCAATGGCAGGCAGCATCAGGTCCATTTCCGCCACCAGGGAGTTGGGCTTGCTGTAGGGGTTATCCTGGCGGAAGGGGATCATATACATGTTTTTGGTATTCAAAAGGGTGCCGATATTTTTTGCATTCAGGCCCAGGCCGTCATTGGTGGAAATCCCCAGGATAACGGGCAGCTGGTTCCGCAGCTGGGCCTTGGCTGCCATGAGAACGGCGGTATCGGTAATTCCTGTGGCCAGCTTCGCCAGGGTGTTGCCGGTGCAGGGGGCTACAACCACCACATGGAACAGCTTTTTCGGCCCCACGGGCTCGGCGCCCGTTATGGAATTGATCAGCTTGCTGCCGGTAACCTGGACCAATCTCTGCTTCCAGGTGGTGGATTCCCCGAAACGGGTATCGGTATGGTCGACGGAAGGGGAAATTATGGCAGAAACCTGCCCTCCTTCCCCGATGATTTTTTCCATTTGGGGCAGAACTTTTTCCAGGGTACAGTGGGAGCCTGTTAAGGCCATCCCGACCCTGACTCCATTAAGCCTCACTATTTTCGCCTCCTCTGTCAAGATTTTCACCTTCAAGATGCCTTAAGATCAAGGGAACATAGGTTTTAGCCAGAATCCTGCCGGCGGTAACCGGTGCCACCTCCCCCGGAAGCCCCGGGGCCGTCAAGGCTGTGCAGGGTATCTTTTGGGCTGCTTTCAGATCCACCCCCCCCGGTTTTGAGGCGATATCGATGATAACTGACCCGGGTTTAACAGCCTGCAAAATGCTTCCGGTAAAAAGCAGGACAGGGACGGTGTTGAAGATAAAATCGAATTCCTTAACCTGCGCCCCCAGTTCCCTTAAGGGCACCCCCCGGTAACCGTACATGGAGGCTTCCGCCAGGGCTGATCCCTTGCGGGCGGCAATGGCCACCCGGGACCCCAGGGCCTGCAAGCGCCAGGCCAGGGCTTTGGCGCACCGGCCAAAACCCGTTACCAGGGAAAAACTATCCTGCAGGGTGATTTCGCTCTTTGTCATGGCGTACTGCAGGGCACCCTCGGCGGTGGGGACGGCGTTAAGGCAGGCCACATCATCCCTGTCGCCCGTCACCAGGACCCTGATGCCCTTTGCCTTAAGGAAGGCCGCCATGTTTTCCGGCAGCGACCCCGCCATCAGAAGGGAGCCCCGTTCCATACACGCCAAAAGCCCCCGGGACAATCTTAAAGCTTTTAGGGCATAAGGGGCCTTCAAGGCGCCGGAATCAGCAATGCCTGCCAGGGGGGCAATGGCCACCCGGCTGTCTGCCAGGGCATCCTCTAAAGTGACATGGGCCAGACCGCCGGCCCGGGGATAATTTTCAAAGCCGGCATACCGGACCATGAAGCCTGCCTCCTGCAGGGCTTCTCCCAGTATCACTTCCCTCTTATCGCCTCCCAGGAAAGCTATGTACAACCCTCGCCTCAACTCCAAAACCTCCCGCCCGGGGCAAAACCTTTCCCTTGACTACTTCTAATATATGAGGTTCCTGTAATTGTGTTCTAAAAAGGCGGGCAATAAAAAAAGCGCGCCGGGGCGCGCTTTCGGTCTTCTGTTCCTTCTAATGGGTTTCTACTTCTTCCGCTCCGTTTTCTTTGAGGATTTGAGCGGCCTTTTCCAGCTCTTCTCCCCGGGAACGGACCGTCACCAGGATTTTTCCTTCCTTGACCTGCTCCTCGTAGTGCTGGCCCCTTTCTTCGGGGATGCCGTAGTCGATCAGGCCTCCCGCCACTCCGCCCGTTACCACTCCCGTCAAAGCCCCGGCCAGGGGGCCGGCAGCGATAATGGGGCCGATTCCGGGGATCAGCAGGGCTCCGGCGCCGGCCAGCAGGCCCGCCAGGCCGCCCAGGGCGCCCCCGGTGGTGGTGCCGTCAGCCAGGTTCTGGTCTTCGTAGCTCATTTCCCCTTCACCGCCGCGGCGGCCACCTTCTTCGTCTTTGGCGACGAGGGAAATCTCTTCGTCTCCAAAGCCCCGTTCTTTCATGTCGCGGACTGCCTTTTCCGCCGAACTGTGGTCCCTAAATAAAGCAACAACGGTTTTTGCCATGTTATACCTCCTAACGTTTCTTGATTCTCGTAGTTAGTATAGCCATGGCCTGCAGGGATATTCATTCTTAGTAGTATTTGCCGTGGATCTTAAAATCTACAAAGAGGATATCGTCACCGATTTTTGTGACGGAAACCCAGGGTATTTCCAGCTCTTCCGGCCCCCTGGCGCGAAAAAATTTAAAACGGGGGCTTAAAAGGATGGCCCTGATTTTCCCCTCCTGGTCGATGACCAGGTCGGTATCCGCCATCACTCCCATAATGGCGCCGTCATGGATATTGATAATCTCCTTGTCTCCCATGTCGCTTAAGAGCATGAGCTCACCACTTCTTCAAAAACTTGCTGTTGACAAAAAAGGGCTGAAGGCTGGCAATCAAAACCGCCACCAGGGCCAGGGGGTCTATTTCCAGACCGATAATATCAACCTGGGAAGGAATGTCTACCGAAAGGAACTGGACCAGCAGCATCAGGCTCAGGTAAATACCCCCGGCGGCGGCCAAAAGTTCTGTCAGGGCCCGGGAAAAAGGGGAAGGGGCGGCATCGGGCATGCCGGCATCCAACCTCCTGCGGTTAAACATTTTCCGCCTAAGCCCCAGGGCCATAATGATAAACAGGACCAGTATCTGGTAATTCATGGGCACACCTCATCTGCAGGTATTTGTTATTTATGTGTATGCAGAAGGATGTGTTTTTCATGCTTACTTTCCCGTGTGCCCAAAGCCCCCGCTGCCCCGAAGGGTACCGGGAAGTTCCCCCGTTTCCCTAAGCCGCACCCGGGAGACGGGGGCAATTACCAGCTGGGCGATGCGGTCTCCCCGCCTGACCTGGTAGGGCTCCCGGCCCAGATTTATCAAGAGGACCTTGACTTCCCCCCGGTAATCGGCATCGACGGTCCCGGGGGAGTTAAGGACCGTCAGGCCCTGCCGCAGGGCCAGACCGCTCCTGGGCCTTACCTGCCCTTCGTATCCCGGGGGGATGGCTACGGCGATGCCCGTGGGCAGCAGTTTGAACTCCCCGGGGTTTAAGTTTTCGGGCTTGTCCACTGCCGCCGCCAGGTCAAAGCCGGCAGAGTTCCCCGTCATCCGGGCCGGCGGGGGCAGTTCCCGGTAGTGGGGCAGCCGGACAAATTTTACCTCAACTTCTACTTCCATGAAATATCCTCCTCTTCGGCAGG
>SLHK01000221.1 GCA_007136165.1 Syntrophomonadaceae bacterium | reverse complement strand
TTTTCTGCATCCTGGCGGCCAGGTTCTGCTTGCACTCCACACAGCCCACCGTCCCTTTGCGGCAGCGGGGGGCAAACTCTTCCTCGTCATTCTCGTCGAAGATCCCGCGGAACTTGAAGACTGTGCACACGTCGGGGTCGCCGGGGTCCGTCTTGCGGATCCTCTGGGGGTCCGTCACCATGAGGCGCACCTTTTCCGCCACTTCATCGGGGTCCGCCGTCATGTGGATGACATTGCCGTAACTCTTGCTCATCTTCCGGCCGTCCAGGCCGGGAATCAGCTTGTATTCGTTTAAAAAGGTCTTGGGCTCCGGGAAGACCCTCCGGTAGAGGAAGTTGAAACGCCGGGCCACTTCCCGGGACAGCTCGATGTGGGGTGCCTGGTCTTCTCCCACCGGCACCGCCGTGCCCTTGTAGAGGAGGATGTCGGCGGACTGCAGGAGGGGGTAGCCCAAAAACCCGTAGGTGCGCAAATCCGTCCGGTCGATCTGCTGAATCTGGTCCTTGTAGGTGGGGCAGCGCTCCAGCCAGGACAGGGGCGTGAACATGGAGAAGAGAAGGTGCAGCTCCGCATGCTCCTTCACATCCGACTGCCTGAAGATGATGGATTTGTCCGGGTCAAGGCCGGCGCTCAGCCAGTCGCAGAGGATTTCCCCGGTGTACTCCTTTATCTCCTCGGGGGCGTCGTAGGCGGTGGTCATGGCATGCCAGTCCACGATGCAGTAAAAACACCGGTGACCCTGGTTCTGCAAATCAACCCAGTTTTCCAGGGCTCCGAAAAGGTTTCCCAGCTGCAGGCGGCCTGTGGGGCGCATACCGCTAAATATTACTTCTTTTTGCATGATTGACACCCTCTTTCGCTTTATATGGAAAAGACTATGGAAATCATGAGAATGCGCAAAAACTCAACAGCAGGGATTAACACGGTTCTCAGGAAGCCGGTGAAGATGAGAAGAATTAAGATGATGAAGCCGTATTGCTCCAGCTGCGCAAAAACATAGTCATACCGGTGGGGCAGCAGCCCCGCCAGTACTTTGGAACCGTCCAGGGGCGGCACGGGGATCAGGTTGAAGACGGCAATGATTAAATTAAAAAAAACGATGATATGAATCATGAAGCTCAGGTTATCGTTGGGGAAGAAAAGAAGTTGCCACCTCAATATTATAACGAAGATAAAGGCCAGGACTATATTGGTCAAGGGCCCGGCCAGGGATACCAGAATGATGCCCCGGCGTCGGTCTCCCCGAAAGTTCATGGGGTTGATGGGCACCGGCTTCGCCCAGCCGAAGCGAAAGATCCAGAGCATCAGCATACCGATGGGGTCTATGTGATTTATGGGGTTTAGGGTCAACCGGTTGTGGTACCGGGGGGTGGGGTCCCCCAGGTGGTCCGCCACCCGGGCATGGGCGTATTCGTGGAAAACCAGGGCTATAATGACGGCAGGGATCCGGTACAGCATCTCCAGGGAAAAAAGGGCCGGCACTAAAAATCAATTCCTTTCTCAGGCAGGTAATGTTTCTGTATGAAGAGGATTTCATCCTCTATCCCTTGTATCTTGCCTTTAATTTTTTCCTCCGTGAGCCGGTTCAAAATGTCTTTGAAGATGGGGCCCGGTTCCAACCCCAGGTCCAGGAGCTCCTTCCCCGTCACGGCGGGGGTCAGGTTTTTCAGGTCCCGGGTGTAGCGCTGGTAGTACTCCCTGGCCCTGGCATTTCTGGCCCGGGCCAGGACATAGATGCAGGTCTCCAGGGCCATTGTACTAAATATATCATAAACTTCCTCCGGCGGTAAACCTTCTTGCGCCAGAATGTCGGCAGCGGCTTCCCCCTTCTCCAGGGCCTGGGTGAGGATCTCCATCTCCCGGCGGGTAAACCTGAGGCGGTTCAGCCTGGAAAGGAGGTTTCTGGTGGAGGCGCCCACCAGGAGGGCTGCAATATAGAGGGGCAGGGCGTTGACCCTCTCCCTTTCCTCCCCCTCCTGCATCAGGAGCAGTTCTTCGATGTTCTCCAGGATGCGGTAGTTCTCCGGCCTAAGGGAAAGCTGGGGGATAATTTGTTCCAGGACACCCAGCTCCTCCAACTCCCGGACCAGCAGCACCACCTTCTTCTCTCTAAAGGCCAGGTCCAGTTCCCTGGTAAGGCGTTCTTTGCTCACCTTGTAGAGGACCCGGCTCTTCAGGGCCTTCTTGAGGAGGTCCCGGCTTTCGGGGTCGAGAGCAAAGCCCAGGCGGGCGGAAAAGCGAAGGGCCCGCAGGATGCGCAGGGGGTCTTCCACAAAACTCAGGCTGTAAAGGACCCTTAATTTTTTCCCTTCCAGGTCCTTGAGGCCGCCGTAGTAATCAAAGAGGCGGCCGTAATTCTCGGGATTTATTTGAAAGGCCAGGGTGTTCACGGTAAAATCCCGGCGGTATAAGTCTTTTTTTAAGCTGCTCTTTTCCACTTCCGGCAGGGAGGCGGCATGGGCGTAAAATTCCTGGCGGGCGGTGGAAAAATCTATGGTCTGGCGGGCGGTTCTGAGGCGGGCCGTGCCGAAGTCGGGGTTCTCTTCCAGTTTTCCTCCCACCACCTCTTTGACCTTACGGGCCAGGGCCAGGGCGTTCCCTTCCACCACCACATCCAGGTCTTCGCTGCCCAGGCCCAGGATCAGGTCCCGGACAAAGCCGCCCACCGCGTAGACGGAAAACCCCATATCCGATGCTGTTTTCCCCAGCATGTACAGAAATCCCTGGAGGTATTTGGGGGCTTTTTCCGCAATGAGTTTTTCAATACTGCCCCCCAGGGAGGTGGCGATGTCGGTGGGCCTCTCCACCAGGGGATGCCTTTCCCGGTATAAAGCCTGAATCAGGCCTTCCCGGGTGACGGCGCCCTGCAGGCGGCCCCGCCGGTCCAGCACGGGGAGCATATCTCCCGGGCCGGCCGTTATCTGCCGCAGCAGCCCGTCCAAAGACGTATCCGGTGCAGCCCTGGGGCCGGCTTTATCCATGTAATTGTCCACGGAATGGTCCCCGAAGCCAAAACGCAGGGCTTTAAGGATTTCCTGCAGGCTGATGGTGCCCAGAAAACCCATTTCGCCCGTTACGGCCAGGGTAGTACCCCCCTTCCTCTCCAGCTGCGCCCGGGCCTCGGAAAAACTGGTCTCCGGCGGGATGCTCTTCACGTACCGGTCCATGATGTCCGCAGCCTTTAGCCCGGCCGAGAGGTTTTTGTAGAGGTGGTCCGCCAATTCCGTTAAGATGTCTCCGGGGCTGCCTTCCCTGAAGAAGGAGACATACAGCCGCCCTCCCCCCGCCCCGAAGGGGGCCAGGATTTTCTCAAGGTCAAGGGCCGTGTCCTCCAGGGTAACGGCAATCACATAGTTGTTTCCGTGAAAGGGGAAGATGACCAGGGCCATGTGGGCCCGGGCCACCTTTAACAGCTTTTGCACCAGAAGCCCCATGCCCTCCAGGTAGTCTGTCACTTGGCCGCGGCAGAAGAGGATCCGGTAACCTCCCATATTCCGCACCGTGTGGTTGTTCGCCACTTTTGCGAAGAAAAGCTCTTCCCTGCCCTGGGAGCCCGGGGGGAGGTAGGGCTTAATTCTGGCCAGGTCCGCCCCCCGTTCAAAGAGATAGGCCAGGGCTTTGAAGTCAAGGGCCGTTCCCCGGGAGGTTAAGGAGCGGGTTTTATGGTAGATGCCCAGGGCCAGGAAGCTGGCCTGGGAGGGGGAAAGGGGTATTTCATGCTTCTTAAGCTTTAATACCATGTGGGAGGTTAAGGCGCCGGTTTCATCCCCCCTGCTCCCTTCCTCTTCTGCGGCAGGCAGGGAATAAGTCCGGATGCTGCGGGCTTTCTCCCTGTACTGTCCCAGGTCCCCGGGGTAATGGGCCTGGGGACTGCCCAGGATAACCAACTCATCCAGGGGGGCGTCCCCGGGGGGTTCCAGGTCCGTAAATGATAGAATGCCTTCGTTTTCCGCCAGGTAAACCCGGGCTTCCTGGCATATCCTCCGGGGGAGGGCCACCCCGGCTCCGGGGTGGAGAAGGCGGGCAGCCAGCATAGATGCCAGAATATCAAAGTCGGCGTCCTCACAAGAGATTATCAACCTCACATGGACACCTCCTTTATCTTGATTAGGTGCATTATACCATATTTATACAGAAAAAGCGACATCTTCGCTGAAAAGAAGCCGCATGAGGGGCAAAGATTTTTCGCCGCCGGGGTCAGGCCAGAGGCGAAAGTTTCTCCTTTTTTTCGGCGGATAAGGAGGGCTTTAAGGATTTTGCCCCCGGGGCGGTGCGGCGGCGCAGGAGGTCCACAAAGGCTTCCAGGCGGGTAATAAAACCGGCTCTGGCCGAGTGCTCGTCAAAAGACAGGGACATGACAGGGATCCGGTTGTCCTTACTGACCCGGGGCAAAATGCTCTGGGCCACGATCTCCGGGGTGCAGGCAAAGGGAAGTATGTGGATAACCCCATCGAAGCCCCGGCGGGCGGCCAGGACCGTATCACCGATGGATTCCCAGCCGTGGCCCCCGATAAAATGCTTAAGGTAAGGGGCCGCCGCCTTCTTGTAACTGCCCCCCCTTTTAAGTCTCAGATTGCTTAAAACAACGTGGTCCTTGATCCAGTCGCTGATATAGATGCTTCGTTCCACGGTCACGCCCATATCCCCCAGGGCGTTCTCGATGTCCAGGTTGGCATAGGGTTCCAAAAGCATGTAGACCTCTCCCACCAGGGCAATGCGGGTGGGTTTGGGGGGGGTTTGGGCAGCCGTCTCCTGCAGGGCTTTTTCGCCGGCCCGGTAGGTTTCCCGGACTTCGGCGGGAGTCTCCGCCTCGTCCAAAAGCCCCACGTACTCCCGGTAAACTCTGGTTACCAGGCCCCTGGATTTCTGCCGGGGCCTGGCCAGGAGGGCCTTCTGGTGGAGCAGATCCAGGGCCTTGGTCTTGTGCCAGAATAACCGCAGGGCGAAGAGGATCTGCCGCCAGTTTTTACCATTGTTGAGGCTTGCCAGTTTTTGCCTGAGCTCGGCAAGCCCGCACTGGGGCGGGTCTATAATAATCATGTTAAAGTCATATCCCATGTCTTTAAGGATTTCCCGCTGCACCTGGGCGTAGTAACCAAAACGGCAGGGGCCCACCCCTCCCGCCATGACGATGGTGTCGGCGCCCCGCTCCAGGCTCTCGATGTAGTTGCCGATGTTTACCTTTAAGGGGTAGCAGGCCAGTTCCGGCGAATGCCGGGTCCCCAGGCGGATGGTATTTTCCGTCACCGGCGGGGGCGGAATAACCTGGTGGCCCAAATTCGTAAACAGGGCCTTTAATGGAATGGCGAAATCCCCCATCAGGGCAAAAGTTACCTGCATTTAACATCCCTCCACTGCACCAGGTCCAAAAATGCTTCCAGCCGGGTCAAGACCCCCGCATCCCCCGTATGCTCATCCAGGGTAATCTTTAGCAGGGGTATGGTACCGGCGCGTTTATAGTTTCTTTCAATGAGGTCCACAATCAAAGAATCGGGGCCGCAGCCAAAGGAGACCAGGATGATGACCCCGTCCACCTGCTTTTTTTCCAGGAGGTAATTGGCCGTCCCGAGAATTTCCTTGCCGAAGGTCCAGAAGATATCCTTCTCCAGGATGCTGACCCCCTGCAGCACCTCCTCTTCCGTCAGCATTTCCGAGGTGAGCACCTCCACCCCCTGGCTGCGCAGGCGCTCAAACAGGTTCATGCTTAAAAATGGGTCGTTGATGTTGTA